>JALYLK010000319.1 GCA_030774275.1 Actinomycetota bacterium | reverse complement strand
ACTGTGAACGCCGCGCCGCCGGCCGGATCTTCGCCACGGGCCAGCGCGGCAACGTCCGCCACCGTCACAGTCTCGGCCGCGACGTTCTCGACGCCCAGCTTCGCGTCAAGCAAGATTCGCGCCGCGTCGGCGACGTGGACGACCCCGATCGTCGCTCGGCCCCCTTCGTCGAGCGGCAACTCCTCGCCCGCCTCCGCGAGCCGCCGGAACTTGTCGACCACGGTTTGCGATTCCGGCGCGGAATGCTCGACCGGGCTCGGGCCGTAGACGATCCCGAGGCGAAGGATGGCCAGGTCGAAGGCGAAGCGCCTCGACTTGAGCGCGAGCGCAACCTCGCCGTAGATCTTCGAGAGATGAGCGAGATCGGCCGGGTGCCCGAACGGAGTCGATGGCCCGATCTTGCCGCTCAGGTCGTTGCCGTACACATGCACAGAGGAGCCGAAAACGAGCAGCGGCACCCCGGCCTCGCCGACCGCGCGGCCGACCCGCCGTGTCCCGCTGACGTTCGTCTCCTCGGTGTAATCCGGGTCCCGTTCCGACAGCGGCCGGGACGCCTGCGCCGCGAGGAGGTAGACGACATCCGGCCGTGGCGTAAGCAGGTCGCCGATGTTCTCGCGAATGTCCGCGGTCTCGACGCGTGCCCCCGCGGCCGCGAGCCCGTCGAGCTGCGACCGCTCGGTCGCGTACCAGTTGTCGGCGAGCACCACCTCATGCCCTTCGGCAAGCGCGAGCTCGCCCAGCCTTGCACCGACGTACCCGGCCCCGAGGACCAGGACGCGCGCCACAGCCTAGATCTGGTGGACGGTCGGCCCGTCCGGAACCGCGTGGCGCGTGTCGACGATCAGCGACGCGTGATCCCAGAGCGGCTGCTCGGAGAAGACGGTGTGCGGCGTCAGCAGGACGACGCAGTCGGCGGCCGTGACCTCGTCCTGAGTCCACCCGACAGACCGGTGCGTCGCTCCGTCGAGCTCGACCTCGGAGACCCACGGGTCGCAGTAGCGAACGTCCCCGCCGCGCTGGATCAGCTGCCGCATGATCTCGAGCGAGGGCGACTCGCGCGTGTCGTGGACGTTGGCCTTGTACGCCATCCCGAGCAGCAGTAGCCGCGAGCCCTTGATCGGCTGGCCGGCGTCGTTGAGCGCATCCGAGATCTTCTGGACGACGAACAGCGGCATCGACGCGTTGATTTCGTGCGCCGCCTCGATCAGCCGCGCCGAGTAGCCGTATTCGCGGAGCCGCCAGGCGAGGAAGTGCGGGACGACGGGGATGCAGTCGCCTCCTAGCCCGGGCCCGGGGTAGTGCGGCAGGAAGCCGAACGGCTTCGAGGACGCCGCCTCGATCACCTCCCAGGGTGAGATCCCCATTCGGTCGCACATCAGCGCCAGCTCGTTTGCGAGGGCGATGTTGACCGCGCGGAACGTGTTCTCGTGCAGCTTCGCCGTCTCCGCGACCATCGGGCTCGAGACCGGCTGGACAGTGTCGACGATCTGCTCGTAGAGGAGCGCGGTCCGCCGCAGGCACTCCTCGGTGACGCCGGCGACGAGCTTCGGCGTGTTCTTGATCGTGAACTTCTCGTTGCCGGGGTCGACCCGTTCCGGCGCGTAGCCGAGGAAGAAGTCCTTGCCGACCTTGCCGCCCGAGCGCTGCTCGAGGATCGGCAGCACGACCTCCTCGGTCGTGCCCGGATGCGTGGTCGACTGGAGCACGATCAGCATCCCGGGCTTGATGTTCGAGCCGACCGACTCGGCCGCCGAGACGATGAAGTTGAGGTCGGGCGTGCGAGTCTTCGAGAGCGGCGTCGGCACGCAGATCGTCAGGGCGTCGAGCTCGGTGACGGCCGCGTAGTCGGTCGTTGCGCTCAGCGTCCCGTCGAGGTCCTTATAGCGCTCCTCGGGCACGTCCACGAGGTACGACTCGCGGCTCTGGACGGCGCGGACGCGCTGGTCGTTGAGGTCGATGCCCGTGACGTCGAAGCCGGTCTCGGCGAAGGCCATGGCAAGCGGCAAACCGGCATAGCCGAGGCCGACGATGCCGATCGCCGCGGTGCGCTGGGCGATCCGCTCGTCGAAGGTGGTTTCGGGTGAGAGAACCTTGCTCACGAGACGCTGCAGGCTAGCAACCTGGCCTTCCGGAACCAGTATCGGAAGCGCCGCTCAATTCCTGCATAGCTGAGGCGTCGCTTGCGATGGCGTACCAAAGGCCGTCCTTGCTTTGCCACGGCGGCCGATCCCCATTGCTATAACGGCTGGCAATGTCCTTCCCGGACTCGGTGCACGCGCTCGTTCGCGACACGACGGCGGTCTGGGGGTTCGTGACAGCTGTGGGCATTGTGCTCCTGCTGACGCCCCTCGTGGCGCGCCTCGCCCCGCTCATCGGAGGGGTCGACGACAAGCACGACCGCCCGCGCGTCCACGGCGGCCGGCCGATCCCGCGCATCGGCGGGCTCGCGATTGTGATCGGGATCGCCGTGCCGATGGCCGTCTACATCAAGCCGGAGGGCCGTTACCTCGGAATCCTGTTGGGGACGCTGATGGTCGCTGCGCTGGGTCTGATCGACGACATCAGAGGGATCAACGCGACGGTCAAGATGGCCGGGATCGTCGTTGCAGCGCTGATCCCGGTCGCGGCCTTCGGGATGACGTGGGAGAACATCGGACTGCCGCTCGTCGGCAACTTCGACCTCGGCTGGGCCGCCTATCCGCTGACCGTCTTCTGGATCGCTGCGCTCGCGAACCTCGTCAACCTGATCGACGGGATGGACTCGCTCGCGTCGGGGATCGTCGCGATCGCCGCCGGCTCCTTCGCGATCCTCGCGGCGTCGTTCCACCGCGCCGACGCGGCGGCACTGGCCGCGATCATCTGCGGTGCTTCGCTCGCGTTCCTGCGCTACAACATTCACCCAGCGAAGGTCTTCATGGGCGACACGGGAGCGCTCGCACTCGGCTTTCTGCTCGCCTGCGTCGCCGTCCAGGGCGTCCTCAAGACGGCGGCAACGATCGCGCTGGCCGGCCCGCTGCTCGTGATGGCGGTGCCGATCCTCGACACGTCCTTTGTGATCGCGAAGCGGCTCAAGTACAAACGCTCGCCCTTCGCCCCCGACCAAAACCACTTCTACCACCGCTTCATGCGGATCGGCTACTCGCAGCGGCGGACGGCCGCCTATCTGCATCTCTGGGCCCTACTGCTCGCCGCCTACGCGCTGCTGCTTCGCTTCGAGCCGCCGAGGCCGCTCGGTCACTGGCAGCTCGACAACACGCTGATCGCGCTCGGCGTTGGGCTCTTCGTGCTCGCCACCTCCGTCTGGATGGTCTACACGCTCGAGATCCTCAAGTCGAGCCATCTACAGGTGCTTCGGCGCGGGAAGCTCACGCAGGAACCCGACCCTGACTCGGCGGTCGAGCCCGCGCTGACGGCCGACAGCCGCCGTTAGGAGGGCTCGGCGGAATACAGCCTGTGCCGCCGGGCCGCGTTGCTCGCCCCCAGGCGGCGTCCTCAGTCGCGCCCGTACTTTCAAGTACGCGCGCTCCCTGCGTCCTTGCCTGGAAACGAGCATCGCACCCCGGCGACGAGCGGTATCCCACCGAACCCTCCTAGAGAGGCACAGCAAGGGCC
>JALYLK010000318.1 GCA_030774275.1 Actinomycetota bacterium | reverse complement strand
GCGTCGAGCTGTGAACGGGACGGGGCCTCTGCCGTCCCGTTTGCTTCTTGCTTCAAGCGGGGCTGGGAAGGCCCTCGATCGCGTCGAGCGCGCGACTCATCTCGTCTTCGTCCAGAGCGACGTCCTGAAGCTTTCCGGCGAAGTAGTTGTCGTACGCGGCCATGTCAAAGTGACCGTGGCCCGAAAGGTTGAAGAGGATGGTGCGCTCCTCGCCGGCCTCGTCCGCCGCCTTCGCCACCTGAAGGGTCCCGTGTATCGCGTGCGCAGCCTCGGGGGCCGGCAGGATCCCCTCGCTCCCCGCGAACAGCACGGCCGAAGCGAAGACGTCGTTTTGGAGATAGGCCTCGGCGCGGATCAGCTCGTCGCGCACGAGTTGCGAGATCAGCGGCGCGACCCCGTGATAGCGCAGCCCGCCGGCGTGAATCGGGGCCGGCACGAAGTCGTGTCCGAGCGTGTGCATCGGTACGAGCGGCGTCAGCTTGCTGGTGTCGCCAAAGTCGTACGCAAAGAGTCCACGTGTCAGGGTCGGGCAGGCCGCGGGCTCACAGGCGAGCACGTCGATCTCGCGGCCGGCGATCTTCTCGCGCAGGAACGGAAAGGCGAGTCCGGCGAAGTTCGAACCGCCGCCGACGCAGCCGATGACGACGTCGGGGAAGGCGTCTGCGAGGTCCATCTGCGCAAGGGCTTCCTGGCCAATCACGGTCTGGTGCAGGAGCACGTGGTTGAGGACGCTGCCGAGTGAGTAGGCAGTGTCTTCACGTCCGGCTGCGTCCTCGACTGCCTCGGAGATCGCGATCCCGAGGCTGCCGGGGGAGTCCGGATGCTCCTCGAGGATCGCCCGCCCGGACTGCGTCTCCTCGGAAGGGCTCGGCACGATCTCTGCGCCCCAGGCCTGGATCAGCGAGCGCCGGTTCGGCTTTTGCTCGTACGAGATCTTGACCATGTAGACCTTGCACTCGAGCCCGATCAGCTTGCAGGCGAACGCAAGCGCGCTCCCCCACTGGCCCGCGCCGGTCTCTGTGGCCAGCCGCGTCCGCCCTTCCTGCTTGTTGTAGAAGGCCTGAGCCACCGCCGTATTTGGCTTGTGGCTACCGGGCGGGCTGACCCCTTCGTACTTGTAGAAGATCCGGGAGCGGGTACCGATCGCCTCCTCGAGCCGCCGCGCCCGGAAAAGTGGCGTCGGGCGCCAGAGCCTGTAGATCTCCAACACCTCGTCCGGGATCGCGATCTCAGCCTCTTCGCTCACCTCCTGCCCGATCAACTCCATCGGAAAGAGCGGCGCGAGATCGTCGGGCCCAACCGGCTGCCCCGTCCCCGGATGCAGCACCGGCTGCGGCGCCGTGGGCATGTCGGAGCGAATGTTGTACCAACGCCGCGGAAGCTCAGACTCGTCAAGCAGGAACTTCGTCTGACTAATAGCGCGCGTCCCCTTCACGACGCGAGCATAGAGCCCAATGTGACTTGACTTCAACAACCCGCAGCCGCGACCGACATGGCGGGCGCGGCGAACCCACGTTTATGGCCACGCCGACCCGCTTGAAGTCGTCATGGCTTCGGCGCAGCCGAAGCCGGACTTCAAGCGGACAGGGGATGGGCCGTGAAGGATTCGAACCTTCGACCTTGGGATTAAGAGTCCCCTGCTCTACCAACTGAGCTAACGGCCCGAAGCCGCGCCTAGGGTACCAGCGTCTTGAAAGTTCTCTCCGTCGTCGGAAACCGTCCCCAGTTCGTGAAGTCGGCGCCTCTCTCGGTCGCTCTTCGCGAGCAGGGAATCGAGGAAATCGTCCTGCATACGGGGCAGCACTACGACGCCGAGCTCTCGCAGGTTTTCTTCGACGAACTCGGCCTGCCGGAGCCTCGTTACCGGCTCGATTTCCACACTGCCGACCCTGCTCCGATGCGGGCCGGGATCCGGACGGCGATCGCCGCCGAGAGCCCAGATCTGGTGTTGGTCTTCGGAGACACGAACTCGACGCTCGCGGGAGCGCTCGCGGCCAACGACACCGGAGTCAGGCAGGCTCACGTGGAGGCGGGCCTTCGTAGTGGCGACCTCGAGATGCCCGAGGAGCGAAACCGGATCGAGGTCGACCGGCTCGCCGCTTTGCTGCTCTGTCCGGACGAGCGCGCCGCCGAAACGCTCGCGGACGAGGGCGTGCCCGGCCGCCGCGAGGTCGTCGGCGACGTGATGGCAGACGCGACCATGCAGCTCGCGCCGGTCGCCCGCGAGCGCTCGGCAATCCTCGAGCGGCTCGGGCTCGAGCCGGGCGGCTACCTCGTAGCCACCGTCCACCGTGAGGCGAACACGTCGCAGCCGCGGCTCGGACGGATCGTCGAGGGGCTGAACCGTCTCGAGGAGACGGTCGTCTTTCCGGTGCACCCGCGCACGCGCGCGGCGCTCGAGCGCGAGGGCCTCGAGCTCGCCCCTCACGTTCGGGCCGAGCCGCCACTCGGCTATCTCGACTTTGCCGCCCTCGCCTCCCAGGCGCGCGTGATCCTGACCGACTCCGGCGGTCTGCA
>JALYLK010000317.1 GCA_030774275.1 Actinomycetota bacterium | reverse complement strand
CCCGCCACGTCCTCGATACGATCGCGCCTGAACCGGGCTACGGCTTCGTGACATTACGGCCGCATGCAACGGGCGGCAACGAGGGACAGGAGCTGATCGTCCCGCTCGCCTCCGTCGCGCAGCTCCGCATCTCGGCGGCCGAGAAAACCCGCAGTTCGGCTTCGCCCTGCCGGACGCCCCGGACTAGGGTTCACGCGACGAGGCCAAACATTGCAATTCGACCAGTACACGATCGCGCTGCTGATCCTGCGCCCCGACGCGCCCGAGCTGGACGACGACGCGGCCGCAGCGCTCCAGGACGCCCACATGGCTCACCTCGCTGATCTACACGAAGCGGGCCATCTGCTCGCCGCCGGTCCCCTCTCAGACGAGAAGTTCCGGGGTCTATCGATCCTGAACGTCGAGCCCGAGCGGGCGCGCGAGCTCAAAGAACAAGATCCAGCCGTCCAGATCGGCCGGTTTTCCGTGAAGGTGATGCCCTGGATGGTGCCGGCCGGTGCGATGGCCTTCTCGCCGACACGATTCCCACGATCGGTGGCCGAGGCTAGCGCCTGAACTGCACTTCGTGCCACGAGGGAATGGGCGCCACCTCGAGCAACGCGCGGTCGCCACGCGGGTCGACGTAGGCGAACTCGCCCGTCGCGTCCTCCCAGGCGACCTCGAGGCGGCCGTCCTTGACCCAATGGTCGAGCCACGCCCCTCGGAAGACGAGCTTTCGAAGCCAGTAGACGAGCGACTCGCCGCCGACCAGCGACAGATGCTCCCAATGACGGACGAGGTAGAGGCCTAGCCCGCTCCGGGGCTCTGCGATCTGCCCGTCGGCGGTCAACTCGACCAAGTCGGCCGTCTCGTCGTCGTCCAGGTCGTTGCCTTCGACGAGACCGAGCTTCACGGCCGCCGCGGTGACACGTTGCTCGAAGTCGAACGCGTTGAAGCTAAAGCGATAGCCGAGGAACTCGACGACGTAATCGTCGCCGGATGAGTAGCTCGGTTCTGGCACGAGGAGAGGATAGCCATGGCTAAAGTCGTTACTGGTGAGCGTCAGGGCGGCGGCGATTTCAGGCCTGGTGGTCGGAGCTCTCGTGCTCGGGGTCGCGTGGTTGTTCGACATTTCGGTCAGCCATGTCACCTTGCTGGCGCCCGTCGTCGTGCTCATCGCCGCCGCGGTCGCAGGGCTCGGAGTCTTCTGGTTCCGGGCCGCCGCAGACTCGCTGCGCGAGTCGAAGCACCCCCGGCTGATCGTCGGCGCCGGGGCAGCGGTCGTCGTGCTCGGGATCGTGCTGACGGTGCTCGGGATTCAGCTTCCGCGCGAATAGACGCCGTCTCCTTTCCGGGCCACGACACAGTGCGGCCCCGCGCGGGCGCCTTGGGCCGGGATTAGCGGTCGCGCGAGTGAATCGCGCGACCTCTTTGGTCGGCATCGCAAGCGACGCCTTTGTGACGAAAGTGCGCCGTTTGCTGGCGGCTGCCCGAATTCCGGCCGCAGGATGAGAATCCCGCCCTCGTTCCGTCCGGCGCCCTCCCTAGCGTGGACTGCCCATGACCGAGGGCACCTGGACGATCGAACCTTGCGCGCGCGATTCCGTCGGCATGCTCGCGCGCGAGTTGGAGCTGAGCCCGACGACGGCCGCAGTGCTCGTTCGTCGCGGGTACGAAGACGTGGCGCGTGCCAAGGCGTTTCTCGAGGGAGCGCTCCCCGCGCACGACCCGCTCGGCCTGGGGGATATGACCGAAGCCTGTGCGGCGATCCGTGACGCAATCGCAGGCGGTCGGCGCATCTGCGTCCACGGCGACTATGACGCCGACGGCATCTGCGCCACCGCGTTGGCCGTCCTGATCCTGCGCGAGCTCGGCGCCGAAGTCGAATGGCATCTGCCGAGCCGGTTCGAGGAGGGGTACGGCGTTCGCGGCGAGACACTCTCGCGGCTGGCCGGCGATGGCTGCGGTCTCGTGCTGACGGTCGACTGCGGCATCACCGCGACCGCCGAGGTCGCCGCAGCGAAAGAGCTCGGGCTCTCCGTGGTCGTCAGCGATCACCATCGTCCCGCCGAGGAGCTGCCGGAGTGCCCGCTCGTCGGCCCGTATCGCCAGTCCGACTACCCGTTCGGCGAGCTCTGCGGCACCGGGGTCGTCTTCAAGCTTGGCCAGGCTCTCCTCGGCACCAGCTCGGAGGCTCTGTTCCGCCATCTCGACCTGGTCGCGGTGGCGACGATCGCCGACGTCGTCCCGCTGGTGGACGAAAACCGTGGGCTGGCGATCGCCGGCTTGCGGGCACTTGCATCTACCCAAAAGCCAGGCCTGCGTGAGCTGATGAAGGTCGCGCGTGTGGATCCCGCGGCCGCCGACGCCGCCTCTGTCGGCTTTCGGCTCGCACCACGGCTGAACGCGGCGGGGCGGCTCGGGCATCCCGAGGCGGCGCTTGAGCTCTTGCTGACCGAGGACCGCGACGAGGCGGTTCGCCTCGCTCATCGTCTCGATGAGCTCAATCGCGACCGGCAGACGGTCGAGGAGCGGATCCTGCGCGAAGCGGTCGAAGAGGTCGAGTCTTGGCCGGAGGCGAAGCAGGAGAGGCGGGGCTACGTGCTCGCGCGCGAGGAGTGGCACGAGGGAGTGATCGGGATCGTCGCCTCCCGGCTCGTCGAGCGTTATCACCGGCCAGTCGTGCTGATCGCGGGGGGTGAGCGCGAGTGGAAAGGGTCGGGGCGCTCGATCGGGAGCTTCGACTTGCACGGCGGCCTCGCCGGTTGTTCCGAGCATCTCATCCGCTTTGGAGGGCATCGCGCCGCGGCCGGGCTCTCGATCGAGCCTGCTCAGGTCGAGGCTTTCGCAGCTGCGTTTGCAGCACACGCCGACGCCAATCTGCCGGAAGACGAGCTCCGGCCTGTCACGGTGATCGATGCGCTGGTCCACGGCTCCGAGTTGACCCTCGGCCTATGCGCAGAACTCGCGCGCCTCGCGCCGTTCGGGCTCGGCAATCCAGCCGTCACCCTGCTTGTGGCCGGCTGCGAGCTGAGCGATGTCGCGACTGTCGGCGACGGCAAGCACCTTCGGTTCCGGGTCAAGGACGGCGTGCGCGACGCCGGCAGCGCGATCGCGTTCGGCTTCGGCCGCCAGCTGGACCGCTTTCGGCGGGAGCTCCAATTCGACGTCGCTTTCCGCCTCGAGGAGAATCACTGGAACGGCACAGTCGCACCCCAGCTCGTGGTCAAACGCGTCTTCGACGGCGAGCCGCGCTATCGAGAGCTTCGCAACTGGTTGGGCGGCCTCTGGCGCGAGGGCGCGGCCGCATGGCCGCCTGACGCCGCGGCGATCTTCGCGGAACTGGAGGTCGAAAACGGGCATGTGAGCCGCCGTCATCTCCTGGAATCGCCCACGTTCTGTCGCTTGCTCACAGAGGCGCCGACGCTCGCCGAAGCCGCCTGACCCGAAAGGAGGTCATCTGAGGCATCGCTCGCGTGGCCACTAATCCCGGTTCCAAGGCCAAACGCCGGGCTCTCTCGCGGGAGGAGGTGACGGGAAACCTCCGGAGTACACTTTTTCCATGACCGTCCTCGAAACCGGCGAGAAGCATCAAGAACTGCTCGACGAGCTGCTCTCGGACATCGAGGCCTATAACCCCGACGTCGATCGCGAGCTGCTGTCGAGAGCATTTCGCTTCGCCGCGGCCGCGCACGAGGGACAGCAACGCCGCTCCGGTGAAGCGTTCATTCGCCACCCGTGGGGCGCCGCGAAGATCCTCGCCGAGCTGCGGCAGGACGAGCAGACCATTGCCGCCGCGCTCCTGCACGACGTCGTCGAGGACACGGAGACGGAGATCGACGAGGTGCGGACGGAGTTCGGCGACGAGATCGCGCAGCTCGTTGAAGGTGTCACGAAGCTGACGCGAATCCATTTCCAGAGTCGCGAGCAGGCGGAGGCCGAGAACTACCGGAAGATGATCGCCGCGATGGTCGGGGACGAGCGCGTGATCCTGATCAAGCTCGCCGACCGTCTCCACAACATGCGGACGATCGAATACCTCGGCAAGCAGAAGCAGCTGCAGAAGGCCCGAGAGACGCTGGAGGTCTATGCGCCGCTCGCCCACCGCCTCGGTATCCACAAGCTCAAGTGGGAGCTAGAGGATCTCGCTTTCGAGACGCTGCATCCTCGTAAGTACGAGGAGATCAAGACGATGGTCGCCGAACGCCGGACAGACCGCGAGGAGCACGTCTCCGAGGCGTCGCGCGTCCTGCAGTTCGAGCTCGACAAGGTCGACATCCCGGCCGAGATCTCAGGTCGCGCCAAGCACTTCTACTCGATCTACGACAAGATGGCCAAGAAGGGCCGCGAGTTCAACGAGATCTACGACCTGACCGCGATGCGCGTGATCGTGGAGCGGTCGGGAGACGAGGGGACCCGCGACTGCTACGGCGCGCTCGGGCTGATCCATTCGCTCTGGAAGCCGATGCCGGGCCGGTTCAAGGACTACATCGCGATGCCGAAGTTCAACGCGTACCGCTCGCTACACACGACCGTGATCGGCCCGGAGGGAAGGCCGCTCGAGATCCAGGTGCGAACCCGGGACATGCACGAGATCGCCGAGCTCGGCGTTGCCGCGCACTGGTTGTACAAGCGCGGGAAGCGCGATCCCCAGTGGACGGCCTGGGCGAAGCAGCTGATGGAGTCCCAGGCGGACGAGGCCGATCCGCGGGAGTTCATGAAGACGTTCCGCACCGACCTCTTCGACGAGGAGGTCTACGTCTTCACGCCACAGGGCGAAGTGAAGAGCCTGCCTGCCGAGTCGACACCGATCGACTTCGCCTACGCGGTGCACACGGATCTCGGTCACCGCACGGTGGGCGCCAAGATCAACGGGCGAATCGTGCCGTTGCATTACCGGCTGAAGAGCGGCGACGTCGTCGAGATCCTGACGACCAAGACCGGCCGTGGGCCTTCGCGCGACTGGATCTCGCTCGCCGCCTCGTCACGTGCCCGCAACAAGATCCGCCAGTGGTACTCGCGCGAAACGCGAGAGGAGACGGAGCGGAAGGGCCGTGACGCGCTCGAGCAGGCGTTGAAGAAGCAGAGCCTGCCGTACAAGAAGCTCGTGGGATCGGCCGTTCTGGCCCAGGTCATCCGGGAGACCGGCTTCAAGAAGGCCGAGGACTTCTACGTCGCTCTGGGCTCCGGCAAGGTCCCGGTGGGGCAGATCGTCAACAAGGTCCTGAACCGGCTGAAGACGGAGGAGGTCGCCCACGAAGAGGCCGTTCCGCTCAAGGCTCCCAAGGCCGGGCGCGCGATCGCCGGCGACGATCTCGGGATCAAGGTCAAGGGCGTCGAGGACGTGCTCGTCCGGCTGGCCAAGTGCTGTACGCCGGTTCCGGGTGACGAGATCGTCGGCTATATCTCGATGGGCAAGGGCATCACGATTCACCGGGCCGACTGCTCGAACGTGAAGGCTCTACGCAAGAACCCCGAGCGGTTCACCCCGGTCGACTGGGACGGTGGCGCCACCACCCGCAGCTTCCTCGTCCAGATCGCGGTCGACTCGTGGGACCGCCCGCGCCTACTCGAAGATGTGGCGCGCACCTTTGCCGAGCATGCGGCGAACATCGTCGAGTACGGCGGCCATGTCGAAGATCAGCTCGCGAAGAATTGGTACGTGGTCGAGGTCGGGGACGTGAAGGCGCTACGCGGACTGCTGACGGCGCTTCGCAACGTCGATGCGGTTTTCGACGCCTACCGCGTCACACCGTCGTAATCGCCTAGACCGTCTCACTCTCCTCCGGGGGCCCCAAACGAGGGACATGTCCCTCGCAGACCCTATGCCCTCGGGGCACCCCTAACCCACCACCCAGCTGCGATCCTATCGAGGAAAATGTGCCGTGTTTGCAGCGCAAATGCCACGATTCGGCGCACGCGACAAGAATCCCTCGAACGAGGGATCGTCCCCCGAATGGGCGGGGTACTTCGAACGAGGGATAGCGCGTCGCGTCGATCCGACTAAAACAAGAGGTGGGGAGAGGGTTAGCGCATCGCTGAGGCGCTCGTTCGTTCCGAGGACGGCGGGCGGGCGCCCCGGCGCGCTTTGGCCAGCGGAAAACGCCGAGCTGTTGCCCATTCGACCGACCCTCGATTCAAGCCGCGGCGATTTCGCAGTCGCCGTCTTCAAAGCTCCGGATCGCCTCGCGGTACCAGTCGGGAATTGGTCGCGCCCGGCGCTCCTGCAGGTCGACGAGCACGAGTGTCTGCGTTGCCGTCACCATCAGTACGTCATCGTCGACCCGGTAAGCGGCGCACTCGTACGTAGCGCTCGTCCGACCGATCTTTCGCATCCGGATGAAGATCTCGATCAGGTCGTCGAACTGCGCGGGGGCGAAATACTCGACGGAGGAGGCGCGCATCACGAATTGCTCCTCGCCCATCGCCTCGCCGAGCAGGTCGAGGTGCCGGTGGTATTCGACCCGCGCCTGGTCGAAGTACGGCAGATAGCGGCCGTAATAGACGATGCCCTGGGCGTCGGTGTCCGAGAAACCCACGCGCGTGAAGGCTGCGTACTTGAACGGCGGCTTGCGGTCGGTCGCGTGGCCGAGCTCGATCTTCACGAGCGGATTACTTCCAGCACTTCGTCCCGCTTGCGCTCCATCAGCTCCGGCGTCCGAGCCTCGAGATTCAGCCTCAGTAAGGGCTCGGTGTTCGACGGCCGGACGTTCATGTGCCAATCGCCGGCATCGACGGAGACGCCGTCAAGGTGGCTCACCTCGCCCTCGCTGCCGAACCGCTCCTCCAGCTCCCGCAGCTTCAAGGCGACATCGGGGACCGGAGTGTTGAGCTCCCCGGTCAGGAAGTACCGGCCGCGGTAGTCCGCGAGGATCTCCGACAGCTTCCGGCCGTCCTTCGAGACGAGCTCGAGCACGAGCAGGAAAGGGACGACCCCCGAGTCCGCCTGAGAGAAGTCGCGGAAGTAGTAGTGCCCGGAGACCTCGCCTCCGAAGGCCGCGCCTTCCTCCCGCATTCGCTGCTTGATGAACGCGTGGCCGACGCGGTTGATCAACGGCACGCCGCCGTCCCGCTCGATCGTCTCCGGAACCGCCCAGCTCGCGCGAAGGTCGTAGATGATCTTTGCGCCGGGCTCCTTCTCGAGCAGCGACGCGGCCAGTAGCGCGGTGATGAAGTCGCCGGGCACGAACTCGCCTGTGTCGTCGACGAAGAAGCAGCGGTCGGCGTCCCCGTCGAACGCGGCGCCGAGGTCGGCGCGCTTCTCCAGGGTCTTGGCGACGATGAACTCTCGGTTTTCCGGCAGCAGCGGATTCGGCGGGTGGTTCGGAAACGTCCCGTCGGGCTCGAAGAAACAGCGAACGGCCTCGATGGGCAGCCGCTCCAAGACACGGGGCAGCATGACCCCGGCCATTCCGTTGCCGGCGTCGATCACCACCCGCAGCGGTTTGATCGCCTCGATCTCGACGAACGAGAGCACCCGCTCGACCCAGTTGGGCCAGATGTCGTGGGGCTCGACCTTTCCTCGAGCAGCGCTCGGCGACGGGCCCGTGATCGCCAGCGCGCGGTCGCGGATGTCGAGCAAACCGGATTCACCGCCGACCGGCAGCGCACCGCTCCGCACGATCTTCAAGCCCGTGTAGTCCGTTGGATTGTGCGAGGCCGTGACCGCGACGCCGCCGTCGAGCTTCAGATCGCCGACCGCCAAATAGACCATCTCGGTCCCGACGAGGCCCAACGCGAGCACATCGGCTCCCGCGTCGGCGGCTCCGTCGGTGACGGCCTCTGCCATCGCCGGGCTGGAGACCCGCATGTCGTGCCCGACCGCGATTTTCCGCGGCTCGAACTGCTCGACGAAGGCGCGGCCGATCGCGTAGGCGCCGTCCTCGTCGAGCTCTGCGGGGTAGATCCCCCGCACGTCGTACGCCTTGAACGCCTTTGGATCGAGCACCGTCAGGATGCTAACGGCGCTGCCCGAGCAACGTTTTTTGGCTTAAAAGCCGGGTTTTCAGGACTTTTGACTGCGCCGCAGTCGTTCATACACTTAACGCCGTGGAACGAAAGCTGGCAACCGTCCTCTTTGTCGATCTCGTCGATTCGACGTCGCTGGTCGCCGGTGCCGACCCCGAGGTCGCGCGCAGGCGGGTGACGCAGTTCTTCGAGCGTGTCTCGCATTGCGTGACCACGCACGGTGGCATCGTCGAGAAGTTCGCGGGTGATGCGGTGCTGGCTGCATTCGGGGTCCCGCAGGCGCACGAGGACGACGCCGAGCGCGCGATCCGCGCCGGGCTCGCCACTCTCGACTCCGTCCGGGAGCTCGGCCTCGACGCCCGCGCGGACGTCGAGTCGGGCGAGGTCGTCGTCGACGAGAGCGACTCGACCTTCGCGACCGGTGAGGCTGTGACGCTTGCGGCGCGCCTCCAGCAGGCCGCGGGTGCAGGCGAGGTGCTGATCGGCCCGCACGCCTACCGTCTGACCAGCGGACGGGTGCAGGTCGAGGACGTCGGCCCGCTCGACGTCAAGGG
>JALYLK010000316.1 GCA_030774275.1 Actinomycetota bacterium | reverse complement strand
ACACGGCCGACCCGCTGGGGGGCGGCTACTTCATCGAGGAGTTGACGAACGAGCTCGAGCAGCGCGCCCGCGAGTTGATCGAGCGGGTAGACGAGCTCGGCGGCGCGGTTGCTGCGGTCGAGCAGGGGTTCGTCCAGCGGGAGATCGAGCAGGCGGCGTTCGCGTACACCCAGCAGGT
The DNA here is from genome assembly GCA_030774275.1 of Actinomycetota bacterium. Taxonomy (GTDB): domain Bacteria; phylum Actinomycetota; class Thermoleophilia; order Gaiellales; family Gaiellaceae; genus 13-2-20CM-68-14. Next base: position 2,282 of record JALYLK010000316.1, on the reverse strand, counting down.
CGAAGCAGGGGAGAAGGTGATCGTCGGCGTCAACAAGTACGCCGAGCAGGAGTCGGAGCAGATCGAGTTGCACCGCCTCGATCCCGAAGCTGAGCGGCGCCAACTGGAGCGGACGGCGCGCGTCCGGGCCGAGCGGAACTCCGAGGAGGCTGCGGCCGCGCTCGAACGGGTGCGGGAGACCGCTCGCGGCGAGGCAAACCTGCTACCGCCGATGCGCCAGGCCCTCCGGGCGCGCTGCACCGTTGGGGAGATCTGCAATGCGCTCCGCGACGAGTTCGGCATGTACGACGCCCAACGATGACGAACGCGCGAAGGCCCCGCTAGGACGGGGCCTTCGCCTTCGAGGAGCAGCTTGCGGTCAGTCGTCCGAGTTGGCCTGCTTCGACGAGCTCGGGACGACCTCGTAGGTCGGGTTGTCGCCGTGCTGCTGCGTGTAGAACCAGCGCCAGCCGCCCTTGAAGAGGTGCGGAATCTCGGCGCCGAGAATGCCCTCAGCGGTCGGGTCACCATTGGAGACGGTCGTGCCCGTGATCTCGTTGTCGCCATCGTTCTCGCTGAAGCCGTATGACGAGTCGATCGTCGCCGAGGGATCGCGACCCAGGGCCAGCCAGCGCAGCGGCTGGTTGTTCACGTTTGAGTAGTCCGTCTTCACATCGAAGACGTACCCCGAGTCAAGTGCGTTTCGCTGAGAGTGCAGGGTGTCGCCCGCGTCCTCGACGAAGGTGATCTTGTTCTTCGAGAGGAAGGACGCGTTGTCGAGTCCGGTGACGTGGATGTTGCCCTTGTAGAAGAGGCTGAGCTTGCCGGCATCGCTGGTCGGGCTCTGGTGGAGCTTGAAGATTCCGCCCCAGCCGCCGGTTCCCCCGACGCCGGTGTCGGGATTGCCGTTCTCCGAGCTCGTGGCGTCGGTGTCGCCGGTCTCGTCGAAGAAGAACTGCGTGAAGTCGGATCCCGGCCGGAACTGCCCGTTCTCGGGTCGCTTGAACGGCGTGCCCTGCTTCTCGGCCGGCTGGGCGGGTGCGGCCTGCAGGCCTTTCGCCCAGACGTTGGCGTTGAAGGGCGTGTTCCCGTCGACGGCCGTGTCGTGAATCGTCACCCAATGCGTGGTGAAGACGTTCCCGTAGGTGTGGAGCGCCGTCTGGTCAGCGGACGGGAAGGTCGACTCTGACGTGAACGTGATCGGCTGGTCAGAGGCGTTGAGGACCTGCAGCACCTGGAGCTTGCCGTTGTGCAGGTCGCCGGGGGTCGCAGGGACATAGCGGTACACGAAGCTGTTGGGCATCTTCGACTTCGTGGATCCCGCCTTGTTCGCTCCGCTGATGTCCTCGACGATGATCAGGTTTCCCGCCGAGTCGTTCTGGATTCCCTCGTAACCGCCTCTTCCAAGCGAGCCTGATACGTCCTCGACCACGGACGGAAAGCCGGGGGTCGCGGCGTAGGTCGGCGCGTTCGCGTTCTCGGTCGTGAACAACAGGCGCTTAGCCCACGGATCCCAGGTTGAGCCGTCGATGGTTGCGATCGGCTGGCCGGAACTGTCTTGCGTCGCCAGCAGCGTTACGCGGTGCTTCGCGTCGGCGTCGAGATTGATCCGAGTGATGTAGCCCTGCTTCTTCCCGTTGATCGTGGTCGCGAGCTCGTGACCCTGGTACAGGAAGTGTGTGCCGTAGTAGTAGTTCGGGTCCGCCCCGGGCAGACTCTGGTCGAAGACGAGGTACGTGTTCTTGTCGGGTTCCGTCTTCTGGGCTTCGTTGGGCACACCCAACGTCGGGACCATCTGAGGCTTCGTCGCGTCGTCGGCGCTGACGACGTCGTTTTGGTACCCGTAGAACGAAGTCAGAGCGGCCGCATTGGGGTTCTCCAGCTGGGTCGAACCCTGGGCCTGAGCGATCTGCCGAAGCTCGGTGGAAAGCTTCGACGCCGGGGCAAAGCCGACCGCTTTCACGTTCGGTGTCGCGACGTCCGAAAGATACGGCCCTTCAGGTGGCGCCGCCGAGCCGGCCACTGTGAGCGCCGAGATTCCGGCGGCCGCAATGGCGAGCGCGATCAGGACGCGTGAGCGCGTGTACGTCAACTTGGTCTCCTCTCGTGAGATGTCGGCGCGACCGTAGGGGCCAGCCGGACGGTGGTGGGTTGACGCCTGGTTCCGACGGTGTGCCGAGGCGGTGAACGTAGTGGTCTGGCCGGCAACGTCGGCCGAGCTCCCTGGCCCGCGATCACGCTGCGCCAGAGGCCACGCTCGCCCTTGTCAAGGCCGCCGGCCTTGCCTGCGGACGATCGTGGCC
>JALYLK010000315.1 GCA_030774275.1 Actinomycetota bacterium | reverse complement strand
GTGGTGACCATCTTGGCGACCGTGTATGGGTGCAGGTATAGCGGCTGCACCGCGACGAGCGGACACAGTCTTTCGGTGTTCTCGATCACTAGCTGAGCGACGAGCCACGGATCGACAATCGCGTTGTCGGTGTAGATGAGCATGCCGCGGCAGCCTGCGCGCTCGCTCCACCTGGCGACCTCGACTACTTGCGCGAGGTAACTAGGGCCCTCAAGAGAACCCATGCCTCTTGATTGGGGGCAGGTCGAGAAGATGTCAAGGTCCGTAGTAAGCACACTCTCCCCCGCGATTAAATCGCTCACCGAATATTAGGTCCTTCAAGGACATATGTCGAGGTGACCGCACACGCGGCGTCTAGTCGTCGGCGTTCCCTCCAACCTCGGGCTGCGACTCTCTCGCCAGCGCGGCCCTTCCCCCGTTATCCTCGCGCCGGCGAGAGCCCACGATCGAACCAAACGGTGGTCGATGACCGCCTGGCTTTCCGGTGCCGCCACCGCCCGGGGTGAAGCGGGACAGATCGGCGACGGCGACCTTGCGCGTGAGAGCGACGCTACCTAGTGTCACGATTGCAACGTCACGGGGTTGCAAAGGACGACCGATTGTGTCGATCGTGCGATGGGCGCATGGGTCGCCTATGACCTTAAGTACACGCGCTCGCACTGCGGCGGTAGTGCAGAGGGTGAAGGAGGAGAAGCCTGAGGTGAACAGCCTACGCAGGGGGTCGCGGCTTCTCAGGAAGGGGCATTATCGTCCTTTGCTTCGACGTCTACGCCTGCGGTCGTGGAGCGACACGGTCTCCATTGGACTTGACTACGATCCGAGGGTTCAGCCCGCGTTGCGTATGCCACGAATACCGGTCGACGTTCGCCCTATTCGACCGCGGGAGATTCCTGCTTTCACCGAGTTACCCGGCGCGGGCGCTCCGCGCACCGAAGCGCTCACGCGGGCGAATGCGAGGTACTTGCTCGAATCCGGGCTGCAGACGTGCTATGTCGGCTTAATCGACGACGAGCCGGCATACATGCAGTTCCTGATCACGTCCGATCAGAACGAGCGCCTCTCGAAGCTGTTTGACGGACGTTTCCCGCCCTTGGCGGACGGCGAGGCCCTGCTGGAATTCGCGTTCACGCTCCCAGACCACCGCGCCCGCCCTGTCATGCCGACGGTACTCCTGCGCCTGATCGAGCTCGCCGCCGAGCAAGGGGCCCGGCGCGTCGTCGCTTATGCGCAGGTCGAGAACGAGAAGTTGATCCGCTTCTTCCTCCGGCTCGGGTTCGCGCCATTTTGTGTCCGGACGGACAAGTGGCGGCTGCTCGTACGTCGCGTAGAGTTTCAACCCGCCGACTCCGACCTCGTTGAGCGCGTCGCCCGACCTGAAGTCTCGACGCCGTGACGTGACTCCATGAAACCATCGATGTCGGCCCACCGGTAAGTTCACCGCTACGTAGCGCCCCAGTAGCGGCGGTGCTAGGCGATGGTATGACGAGGAGCGGGAATGCAACGCTTTCGACGACGAGTCGTGCTGCGTTGGCTGCCTTGGCGGCGTTGAGTAAGTTTGCTGCGCCTTCGCTCCGTACGCGGTTGTTCGCTTCGTCTGATCCCGCGGACAGGTCGGTGAGGAAGGTGACGATGATCTAGCAGCGTCGGGTAAGTCATGGACGTCGCAGACGATTCCTTGTGCTCCGAGGTGGCGGAGGAGTTGCCGCTTGTCGCGTGTTCGAGTCAAGCCGACGACTTCGTGCTGATTGAGGTGGGGTAGCGTGGAGCGGCCGAGCACGCCGCTCGCTCCTGCCCTCGTCAGCCACGTCTCGACGGGCGAGACCGGCAACACCCCAGTTGGCCGCTGGCACGTCTACAGCAAGGTTCCGGGCTGGCTCCCGGTAAAAGGGGACGGTTGGGTATTCGGTGGATCGCAAAGCCGCGGAGGAAGAAGGACGAGTCGAACAGCCACGGCTGCGTCCGCGTGCCGGTCTGGCTTGCGCCTCGGATCTACGGCTACGACCCGCCCGGCTCGACGATCTACATATACGCAAATGTTTCGCGCGCGTGGATGCGGGCAACCCCGATCCCGCAAGATGGGAGGAAATGCCGATTTTGAGGGGTAGACAGCAGTTCGGTATTCAGGAAAACTAAGAGGTCGAGAAAGACCGTCAGGGAAGAGCTGGTACAAATTGAGGAAGGGGTGCACGTGTCTGCAAGGCAGGTGAACCTGCGGCGAAACGGCGTTCGGCGAACGGCCGTGAAGGCTTGGCTTCTCGCTCCTCTCGCAGCAGGGCTCGCCGCTGCTTTCCTAGGCGGGGCACACGGTTCTCCGGCTGCCCGCGCTGCCTCAGGGGGCGCCACACCTGTCGATGTCGAGATCGCGATCGACGGTACGAACAGCATGGCTTCGGCGATCGCCCGGGCTAAGAGCCAGGGGACCCGTGCACTCAGCGGCGTTTCGTCGCTTCTGCCCGATTCCCATTTCGCCGTAGTCGTGTTTCGCGACCAGGGCAACCCGGCCGGTGAGTATCAACTCTTGCAGCCTCTGACCAGCGATCTCCCGAAAGCGGACGACGCGCTGAAGCGCGTCACGACGCACTCGAACCCAAGTCCGCAGAATGGCCCCGCGGAATCGTACAACCTCGCCTTCCACCAGAGCTATAGCGATTCTCGTATCGGTTGGCGGCCCTCGGCGAGGAAGATCGTAGTCGTACTCGGTGACGCAGAACCGAACGGAGCGGGCACGGCCGGGCTATCAGGGTGCCACGATAAGTCCCGCGACCCCGAGGGGCTCACAACTCCGCGCGAACTGGCGAATATGCGCGCAGCCAATTTGACACTGATCATGATTCGGGAGCTTTCGGCCAAGCTGACTGCGTCACTCCAATGCTATGAATCGATCGCCGCGGGCGCGTATGTCGGCGGGGTAGCACGCGACGCGACCGCCGATCTAGCAGCACTGATCGTAGAGTCGATCGAAGGTGCCTACGCTCCCGTGACCGTAAGAAACGACCTCGGCGTCGCGCTCCGCAACGATCGGGCCGGTTATACGATCACGGTTCGAAACCCGAACCCGCTCGCGCTGACGATCAAATCTCTGGCGTTTGTGTTGCCGCCGTCGGGGTTTCGGTACGTTCGATCATCGATCACCTCGGTGCGGCCTGTGAAATCAGGGCGGACCCTGTCGTGGGCGTTGAATATGCCTCTACGCCCGGGACAACTGCTGGGCTTTCACGTGCTCGTCCGAACACCCGGTCACGCGGGGAGGTATCGAAGCAGCCTCAATACGAAGTTCGAAACGGCTGCCGGCAATGAGCTCAATTCTCGCCGGCCGGGCGCGCTGCTTTACGTCAGAAGTCGGATCCGCGCGGTCCACCTCCAACTGCGTAGGAGAACAGCCACGGGGAGCGCACTGACAGGAAGCACCGGCGCCCGCTTCGGCAGGTGGAAAGGTCTGCCCGCAGTTGGTTCGGCCGGTGGGCGACTGATCGTGCAAACCGGCAAGCGGAGAATTGTGTTGCAGGCAGCAGGGCTTCGACTCGACTCGCTCGCTGTTCCAACAAGCATGCGCCTTAGGTTGCGAATCGTGGCGTCAGCGGGGTACAGAGCATGCCGGGTCGGCGCCCGAGCGACGCTCCTCGTCACCGACTCCAACAACGCTCGTCAGGACGGCCGGAGCAGCGCCCTCGAGCTGCGCCTGCCAGCAGCCTGCGGCGGAAAAATCACCCCGAGGGCAACCCTCACCTTCTCAGTGAGTTAAAGACCCGGCCCAAGCCGCGAATCACCCACTCCTGTGGGTCGTCCCAGAGCAACGGCACGTCAGCGCCAGATTCCGATAATCGGCCGAGCGCTCGCGGATCTGCCGAGCGGAGCCACCCGAAGACCCGCTTCGATCGTACGGAGCAGCCCATAATGATTGGTTGGAGCCGCTGCCTCGGCGTGCGGTCGGACGAGCGGGCCAAGGGCAAGCGCCGCAACACGACCGCCTCCACCGACATCCGTCGTCCCTTCGTCAAACACGACGAACACCACGCTGTTCTTCAGCACGGATCCACGGAGGAGCGGCTTGACGAACCCGCCCAACCATGCGTCGCCGGTCGCGACATCACAGTCGTGCATGTCGTGACAGAGATTGGGAATGACGAGCGAAAACGCCGGCAGGCGTCGACCGCGAACATCGGGCAGGAACCGACTGAGAGGCACGACCCGCTGGAGCCGCGCAGGCGTCAGGTTGCGACGAAAGTAGACGAAGGGGTTGTGCTTCTTTGCGTAACGACCAGATGAGGCCCCGGTGAAGCCTGTTCGCGGGAGGCCCTCGGCATAGGTTTTCCAAGTCTTTCCGGACGCCGCGAGCGTGTCGGCCAGGCTTCGGCCGTCGACAATACAGTCGGTGCAGTCGCTGTTGATCCCCTGCGTCGATCCCGAGACGAGCGCCAGGTAATTCGGCAGGCTCGGATGCGCGACGGCGGTGTACTGGGAGATCGTTGCGTAGCGGGAGGCGAGGCCGTTGAACGTTGGTGCCTCTGAGTTGTGGAGCACATCGCCTACCTCATGATTCTCGAACACGATCAAGACAACGTGGCGAAAGCGCGGCACGCTCTGTTTGTCCGTCCGGAGCGCCGACTGCGTGGCGCCGGCGCAAGCGGCGGTCACGGCAGCGGCAAGCACCGCGACGACGGCCAGTCTCACACCGACAGGCTACCGGGCGCCATCGGTCGTCGAAATCCTCGAGCGGATCGCCTCCGGTAATGCGGAGGAACGGCGCGAGTTCGTACACCTGTCTTCTAACGCCGCGCGATCGCCGTCATCCGCAGAGATCTCCGATTTCAGGCCTTCGGAGACGTCAATTCGCTAGCTGTTCGGCCAGGGACTACAGGCGAAAAGTCGATATGAGTTTCGGCGTTTTTTCAGTAAGCTGATTGAGCTTTGTCTCTCGAGTCCGGACGGGGTCTGGGACCCACCGTGGAAGCAGCTCCGTGAACTCGGCTGCACCAAATTCGTCTCCAGCCGGGCGCGATTCAATTTCCTACTGGCTCGCCCTGCGAGACCGTTGGGCGGTCATCGTGGTCGGAGTCCTGGCCGCGCTACTGGCCGCGGCCATCGTCGTGTTCACGACGCCCAAAAAATACGAGGCGGAGGCAGACATTCTCGTGAACCCGATCTCTTCGAGCGACGACACGTTCGTCGGATTGGGGCTTTTGCACGAATCAGCTGTAAGCCGCAGCGCCCTCACCGCGGCGCGGTTTATCAAGAACCCTCAAGTCGCCGATGCTGTCGCCGCGAGAATCGGCGGGGACCCGAACCGACTATCGAACGACGTTCAGGCCCAGCCACAGGGTCAAAGCAACATCCTGACAGTCCTTGCGAAGGCGGGAACTCCAGCCCGGGCCGCGCAGATCGCAAATGCGTTCGCCAATACGATGATCGCTCAGCAAACGCAGCGGTTCCAGAGCGCGCTCAGAGGAGTCATCGCGCAGCTCAATCACCGTCTCGACGTCCTCCACGCGGAGGGGAATGGGAACAGTCCGCAGGCGGCGACGATGTCCGACCGGCTTGCGGTGTTGGCGCCGTATCTGGGCCAGTCGGACCCGACGCTCGGTGTCACTAGCGGCGCCGTGCCTCGGAACCAGCCGGTGTCGCCACGAACGAAACTTGCTCTCGCCGTCGCCGCACTCGCAGCGCTGCTTCTCGGCGCGGCTGTTGTGTTCGTACTCGAGCTCATCGAACCGCGTGTGAGACAAGAGCGACAGGTGCCAGATGGCGGCAAGCGCGTCGCCCGGCTCCCGCGGCTGAAGCGTCAAGTGGTCAGCGACTTCCTGACCGGGAAGGGGTCTCTCCCGAGCGACGCTCTGGCGGCGTACCGGTTGCTGGCAGACGACCTGCTCACCGACGCCGACGGCACATTCGGTGAAGGGTCGATAATTCTCGTGGCCGGGCCGGCATCCGCGCCTTCGAAAACGATCACCGCCGTGAGCCTCGGGGCTCTCTCGGCGTCGGCAGGCCGGCGAACGATCGTCGTTGACGCTGATTTCCGACGTCCCGAGGTCGCGGGGGCGTTCGGTGTGGATGACGGCAGACCCGATCTCTCTGATCTGCTCGCGGAAAAGGAGCCGCGGGACGTACTTCGTTCCGTTCTCACTTCCACCGGCGCGTTGTCGGTCGTGCCGCTGAGCTCTGAAGGCGCGGACAAGCTGGCGTCAGGCCGCCTCGACGGGTTCGACCCGCTGGGGAAGAAGTCGTTGACCCGACTGTTCGACGAATTGCGCACGCAGGCCGATGTGATCATCGTGAACGCGCCGTCGGGGGCCGAGGGCGCGGAGCTGATTCCCTTTACCGCGGCTGGAGACGCGGTCTTGATCAATGTCGAGCTTGGAGTGACGACCCTGAGGCGGCTCGACGAGCTGCTGCGGACGCTTGAGGACCATGGCGCAAACATCTCTGGGATCGTGCTGTTCACCCGGGAGCGCGCCCGTGGTGGGGGCGGACCTCGTGCCTACTCGCATGGCGCCGCACCTGACGCGAAGGAACCGTCAGGGACCGAAGTCGTGCAGCGGCTGCCGGTGCGCGAGTCGCGTAGCGTCGATCCGAGCGGCTGATGACAGCGCTCGCGCGCCGGCTGAGTCCGGCCGCAGCGATCCCGACCCCACCGCCCGTCGGCGTGGTCCTCGGCGTGCCGTTCGCACTTCTAGGAGCCGCGGCCGTCGTCTATCCGTTCTACACGCTCGCTGCCGCACTCGGTCTGATCTTCATCTTGATCGCCTTTCGCAACCTTGCCGCGGGCGTAGCGCTGTTCGCCGTGACAACGTTTTTCGTGCACCTTCCCGGTACGGGGAGCGGAAGTGGCGTGGGGGTAACCGTGGTGAAGCTCGCCGGAGTCGTGCTCGTGGCCGCTTGGCTGCTGCTCCTCTTCCGGCGGAAGGTGCCGCTTCTCCTCGTGGATCACCCGTTCGTTGCATCGGCGTTGATCGTTTTTCCGGTCTGGGCCTTCAGCTCGGCTCTCTGGGCGCAGGACGCAGGCGTCGCTGTGTCGAGCTCCTTGCGGTATGGGCAGAACGTGCTGCTCGTGTTCATCGTGTATTCCGCGCTACGTAAGCCCCGCGATGTCAGATGGCTCGTCTGGGCGTTCATCGCGGGCGCTCTGATCAGCCTCATCCTGGCGTTTGCCGGAGGGCCGACAGCGAGCGCTACCGGATCCGGGTCGTACCGATTGGGCGGCCGCTTCGGCGCTGGCGACCCGAATTACTTCGCTGCTCTGCTCTTGCCCGCCATTGTGTTTGCTGCTTTTCTGCTCGTCGCAGAGCGTGATCGCGCGACCCGAATAGTTCTGGTCGGGCTCGCCTTCCTCTTTACGATCGGGCTGCTCCAGACCGAATCGCGTGGGGGAATCGTCGCTCTAGCAGCGACGGGTGTGGCCTCTCTCTTTCTTACAGGGAGGATTCGAGGCCGCGCGATGATCGCGACAGCACTTGTGGCACTAGTTGGAGTGACGTATTTCGGCGCCGTTGCTTCGCCCGCGTCTCGCGCGCGCGTCACGCACCTTAATTCGCAAGATAGCTCTGGTCGCAACGACCTGTGGCGAATCGGCCTCGCGATGGCCGGCGACCACCCCGTGCTCGGCGTGGGATCGGGGAACTTCACGGTCGTCTCTCCGAGGTATGCCGAGCGGGCCTTCGACATCGTCAACATCGATTACGTCGTCGACACACCGAAGGTCACCCATAACACCTATCTGAATGTGCTCGACGAGCTGGGAATCCCGGGACTGGTGATCTTTGCCGCCATTGTCGCCGGTGCGTTTGCGACAGCGTTCGCCGCGATCCGTGCCCTCGTGCGCTCCGGCGACGTGGGAATGGAGATGGTCGCCCGGGCGCTTGTTCTCGGCTCGGTCGGCATGCTCGTCGCCTCGTTCTCTTTCTCCGGCATGTACCAGAAGCAGCTCTGGCTGTTCATCGGCGCTGCACTCGCGTTGTCGTCAGTGGCGCGCTTTTCCCTTCAAAGCTCCGAACCGACCGAGGGCCACGCGGCGAGTCCGGCAGCGCCACACGCTTCTAGCTGAGTGTGACGACCGGAGCGCATCCGCGTCGGAGATATGCAAACGGGCCGTTCGCGTGCGTGATCGGCGGAATCGACGTCATCCGGCCGCTCGCACTCGTCGGGATTCGCTGAGCCGGCGTAGTCAGGCGCAGGTCGCCCGCGCGCCATTCGCGCTTCGTCGCAGAAGTACTCGACGCCGAACGCTCGGCGGAACACCGTCGCACGGCGCAGGACATTCCGGCGCACGATGCTGATCCCGCCCGAATCTCTCGTCCTAAACCCCGGTGCGGTTGGACAATCGAGGGGGCTGCGGCCTCTCGCTCGTTTCATGTTGTTGGACTGCGACGCAGGCGAGGGGAGCTTCTACGCCCCGAGCTACGACCTGGCCAGATGTAGACGAGCTCTCGTGCAGGCCAACTTGCCGCCCGACGCCTGTCACCTCCGCTCGTCTCCGCAACGCCGACTCAGGCGGATCGTGCGGCGGAACGTTCGGAGGTTCCGCGCGCCCTTGCACGCCTCGGCTGATCCGGATCGGCTTGCGGTGGCTCTAGGCTCCGGCGCGTCGAGGCAATTGGCGTCCGGCAAAGTTCCAGACAAGGCGTAGCTCGGCTCCCGATACCTCTCTTGTCGCGATGAGCGCTGCGCCGTATGCAAGCGATCCGCCGACCGCGCCTAGCACCCACTCGGCGGGAGTAATTCCCGTCGTTCCGATCGCGAAAAGGACACCGGCCATTGCGGCTGCAGCAATGGTTGCCCGCAGAAGCACGATCGCGATCGGTCGAAGTGACAATCCGACCGCCGTTTTACAGATCCACAGGTGGCCGACGACGTAGAAAGTGTAGGCAATGTCGGTTCCGATTGCGCCTCCGATGATTCCGATCCTCGGTATTAGTGCAATGTCGATCGCGACGTTTAGTGCAACTGTGGAGAGAACGATCGGGATTCGACGCGTCGCGATTCCGAGGTAGTTGGCAGCCAATGAGACAACCGGCGAGATCCCCATGAGGAAGACGTACGGGGTAAGGATTTGCAGAACCTCGGCGGATTTTCCATACCTGCTACCGAGGAGGAGGTCGACGATCGGGCGCGCCCAGACGAGGAGTGGCGCGATGAGAGCGGCCTGCACGATGATCAGGTAGCGGATGGCCGAGGTCAACGGCCTGAGACTCGGTTCACCTCGTTCCTGCCGGGCCAGCCTGGGGGCGACGGCATTCGCCAGCGCCTGACCCGGGTACCCGAAAAGCGTTATTAAGCGGTTCGGTGCCTGGAACAGCCCGACGGCAGTGGTATTGAGGAGGAGGCCGATGAGGACGACATCGATCTGACTGAAGACGAGGTATGCACCGTCGACAATCATCAGGGGGCCCGCATACCGGATAATCCGGCGGCTGTCGATTCCAAAGCCACCCGCAAGCGCGACCGCTGCGCGGCCAACCAGCCGGACGGTTATCGCGAGTGCGAAAGCCCCGCCGACCAGGTATCCGGCCGCGCGTCCGAACATGGCTCCAGTTGCTCCCGCCCCTAGCGCAACGAGGGCGATACTGGCGCCCGTCTCGACCGAGCTTTCGAGCACCTGGATGCGCAGGTTCGGGCGGATTCTGGCCTGGCCGATGAACGTCCTTTGAAAGAACAGCATGAGCGTCTGGCCGAAGAAGGCGAGAGCCGCCGCGCGGAGCGGCCAGGTGAGGCTCTCTGCGTGATAAAGGGAGGCAAGCCAACCTGAGGCGAGAAAGAGCACTACAGAAGCGAGCGCAGCGGTTGCGAGCTTCGGTTTGAAGCCCGCCGAGATGACGGCCGCCACAGCGCTGCGGTTTCCTCGACGCTCTGCGACGAACCGGGAGGTGGACGGCGAGATGCCGAGATCCGCCGGCACGGCAATTAGTCCTGCCGTCGCGAGTGCGAGCGCGAAAACACCATACGCTGCCGGCCCAAGGGCGCGAACCAGGTAAAGCGTCAGGATGGCGGTAAAAGCCGCCGTTGTCAGTTGGACCGCAAACGCGTACGTGGCGCTCCGCAGGATGCTCTCCGGCGCGGGTTGCCTCGCAGCGTCACGACGCGCGTCGCCCTGCATCGACCGAGGCCCGTCCGGTGTCAGAGGCTTTGCTTCGCGACGAACGCGATCTGAGATCCGCGCGGCTGCCAGCTCGGCTGGTATGCGAGAACCGCCGGGTTCGTCAGGCGCTGTCGTCTCTGTGTCACAAGATCAAGGACCCAGATAGTGGTCGAATCGCCGCGCTGCACAACATAGGCGATTCGCCGGCCATCAGGCGACCACGTCGGCTGCGTTGCGCTGCCAGGCCCGGTTCGGAGACGCACGAGGTGCCTTCCGGCAGCGTCCATCGTGAAGAGATACCAGCGACCACGAATCTGGCGGGCGAACGCGATCCGCTTTCCGTCGGGCCTCCAGGCGGGATCGGCGTCAGACGAGCGCGTCAGTTGACGAGCGTACCGACCGTCGGCGCTCATCACAAACAGGTGCCAGGTCGCGTCGCGTTGCCCCATGAAGAGGATCCGCCGACCGTCAGGCGACCATGACGGTTCGTCATACGATGCTGATCCGGCGCGGAGCGGGCGCGGGTCGAACCCGTCCGCGCGCGCGATGAAGATTCCGCCTTGCGTGGCGACGAAAAGAAGCCGGCGGCCGTTGGGCGACCAGCTGGGGCGGAATCCGTGGAGTTTGCCGCCGCCAAGGCGGACGCGGCGCGATCCGTCTGAGTTGATCGACGAGATGTACGTCGGCTCTTCGCCCGACGCGAAGACGAGCTTCCTTCCATTCCGGGCCCAGGTCGGATTCGACGTGAAGTCTTCCTCTTCGATCCCGTGAGTGAGCCGGCGGAGGTGGCTCCCATCCGGCCGAACGAGATAAATGTCCGCGAACGGGACCGCGGGCCGGGCGGCGGCGGGCGCCTTCGCCGAAGACGCGACGAGTGCGGCAACGGCGAACAGACCGACGGTAAGACAGGCTCGGAGGGGCAGCGCAGCGCGAACTGGAGGGTTTGCTACCACGATCGCGCCCCCACGATGTCGACGTCCGATTTTCTGGATCAGTGGCACGCAGTCGAACCGGAGTCTGTGAACGTCTTCCCAGGCTCTGGTACGAACTGCCAGTCATAGCTCGAGGGGTGGAGCGTGAGCTTCAGGAACCCGAAGGTGTCGTTGTTCCTGACCTCGCTGTTCGCCCGAATCGTGGCGAAGCTGGTGTGGGTCTTACCACCCGTCCCGACCACGAACTCACGGATGCCGCGCGCTGTGTCGAGCCCACTGCTCGCATTCTGTGGTGCGAACCGCTCGTACTCGTGATCGTGGCCGACGAGGACGAGCTCGGCGTTCGCGTTGTAGAGGTCCTGCCAGAACGGAGAGTAGGTGCTGTCATTGCCGACTCCGCCTGAGCTGTAGCGGGGGTTGTGCCAGAACGCCAGGGTGCACAGGTTCGAATGGGCCGCGAGGTCGTTCCGGAGCCAGACTTCCTGAGGCGACCCAGCTCCGCAGCCGCCGACCTTCGCGCAGCTCGCGTTCAGAGCGATCAAATGCCACGTGCCGAGGTCGAACGAGTAGTACCCGCGCGTGGGATCGCCGGCCGCGGCACCGAAGTACGTGAAGTAGCCGCCCGCGTTGCCCGAGCTGTCGCAATTCGTCCCGCCGGACGTCTGGTACTCGTGGTTGCCGGTCGCGGGGTACGTCATCGCCTTGAGCCGACCCCACGTGGGGTCGTACGAGCTCGCGAAGGCGCTCAGCCCCGCGCACTCGTATTGCTCGTCTCCAAGCCCGAGCACGGCTGTGAGATGGGACTGAACGAGAAGGTCTGAGACCGCCTTCTCATGGCACGCGCTTGCAGTGCCGAGGCCGCCGTTGAAGTTCGAATCCGCAGGGTCGCACGCGATGTCGCCTGCAGCGCCGATGACCGGATCGGCAGCAGAAACAACCGACGTGGCAGCCGAGCTTGCGCTACTCGAGCCGCCGCTGTTGGAGCCGGTGACGGTGACCCGGAGCGTCGAGCCGATGTCGGTAGAGGTCAGCGTGTAGCTCTGGCCGCTCGCCCCGCTGATGTCGGCGCAGCCGCCGCCGCCGCTGTCGCAGCGCCGCCACTGGTACGCGAAGCCGATCGGCAGCGTGCCGCCCCAACTGCCGGCGCTGGCAGTCAGCGTTTGCCCGTACTGGGTCATACCCGAGACGGACGGCGGCGAGATGTTTGACGGGGGCACCGCAGCGACGACCGACGTAGCAGCCGAGCTGGCGCTGCTCGAGCCGGCGGCGTTGGAGCCGGTCACGGTGACGCGGATCGTCGAGCCGACGTCGGCCGAGCCGAGCATGTAGCTCTGGCCGCTGGCACCGTTGATGTCGGCGCAGCTGCCGCCGCCGCTGTCGCAGCGGCGCCACTGGTAGGCGAAGCCGATCGGCGGTGTGCCGCTCCAACTGCCCGTGCTGGCATTGAGCGTCTGCCCGTCCTGGGCCGTGCCCGTCACCGACGGTGGCGAGGTGTTAGCGGGCGGCGTGGGGGCGGCCGCTTGCACGACCTGCGTCTGATCGGAGCTGGCGCTGCTCGAGCCGCCGCTGTTCGAGCCGGTGACGGTGACCCGGATCGTCGAGCCGACGTCGGCCGAGCTCAGCGTGTAGCTCTGGCCGCTCGCCCCGCTGATGTCGGCGCAGCTGCCGCCGCCGCTGTCGCAGCGCCGCCACTGGTAGGCGAAGCCGATCGGCGGTGTGCCGTTCCAGTTGCCCGGGCTGGCGCTCAGCGTCTGGCCGTTCTGGGCCGTGCCAGAGATCGACGGCGGCGACGTGTTCGACGGTGGCGCCGGGGCCGCCGCTTGCACCACCTGCGTCGGATCGGAGCTGGCGCTGCTCGAGCCGGCGGCGTTGGAGCCGGTTACGGTGACCCGGATCGTCGAGCCGACGTCGGCCGAGGTCAGCGTGTAGCTCTGGCCGCCGGCCCCGCTGATGTCGGCGCAGCTGCCGCCGCCGCTGTCGCAGCGCCGCCACTGGTAGGCGAAGCCGATCGGCGGTGTGCCGTTCCAGTTGCCCGCGCTGGCGCTCAGCGTCTGCCCGGCTTGGGCCGTGCCCGAGACCGACGGCGGCGAGGTGTTCGACGGAGTGGCCGCGGCAACGGCTGCCGTCGCAGCCGAGCTCGCACTGCTCGACCCGGCGCCGTTCGAGCCGGTGACCGCGACGCGGATCGTCGAGCCGACGTCCGCCGAGGTCAGCGTGTAGCTCTGGCCGCCGGCCCCGCTGATGTCGGCGCAGCCGGCGCCGCTGCCGTCGCAGCGCCGCCACTGATAGGTGAAGCCGATCGGCTGATCGCCGCTCCAGCTGCCGGGGCTGGCATTGAGCGTCTGCCCGTCCTGGGCCGTGCCCGAGACGGACGGCGGCGAGGTGTTCGAAGGCGCGCCGGATGTCTGAACGACGAGTTGCGGTGCTGTTGCAGTGCCCCCTTCCTTGCTGGCCAACTGGGTCTCACCGTTCGGTGTGGTCAGCGCAAAGCTGTAAATCCCGTTTCCGGTGATGAGCGGTGTGACGTCCAGGCTGATCCAGACGTTCGCCGGATAGCTCGTCGATGCTGAGGTCACCATCGGCGAATACGCTGGGGCGTTCACCCAGGTAAGCGTCTGCTCCGACCAGGCCGTATCTGCGGACCGAACCTGGATCCCTGATGCCGAGTTCCAATTCGAATAGACGCGCAGCGTTGCGCTCGTAACCGGGCCGCTGAGGCCGCTGACGGCGAACTTCAAGAAGCCGCGCTTCGGCGAGCCGGACGAGTCGGCGCGAACCTTGATGTACGGACGCGAGCCTTGGGCCGTCGTGGAGTCTGTGAAGCTCGCGTACGTATCGTCCGTAGGGGCAAATGTCAGAGTCGCGGCGCCGCCCGAGCCAACGCTCGAAGACAAGGCGAAGACAATGGCGGCAGACAGTGCCAGAATCGAGAGTCGCTCAACTCTTCTGCGCATCGAGCTCTCCTTTCAGAGGCCGGAACCTCTGAGCCGAACCCGTTGCTGCGCGAGTGACGCCGCGCAACATTCCGAAGCCGTAACTCAGGTGACAAACAGGGAACGCCACGAGAACGAGCGGGAGCAATGACCACGACTCGCGTCGGCGCGCGATCCCGCGCGCCCCGAACACAATCGCCAGGCTGGCATATGCGAGCACCTCGCCGAGAAGCAGCCACCTCGCCAGCTGGCTCAAAGGCGCAGCGAGCCCTAGGAGAGCGAGCGAAGCAACGAGGCTAATAGGCAAAAGACTGCGCGCGCTCAAGACCCGTCGGTGCTTCGCCATCACGACGACTTTCCAGTAGCCGTACTCGTAGTACTGTCGTGCCAGGGAGCGAAACGAACCGCGCGGCCTGTAGCGGACATGGATAGAGGGATCCAGCACGACCCGGCCACCGGCGCGCCGAAGGCGGAGATTGAATTCGTCGTCCTGGTTCCTGATCAGGTCCTCATCGAATGTGCCGGCGCGCTCGAAAGCGATCTTGCGAAACGCGCCGAACGAGACGGTGTCGACCTCTACGGGCGCGGTCGCAGTCGATTGCCTGCTCCAATTCGCGCCTCCGAAGGGGTTGTCGAGCGCGCAAGCTACCGCCCGCTCGGTAGTGCTCTCGCCCTCGACCTCAACTACCGCGCCGACGTTCCATGCGTCTGTAGCGGCCGAAGTGGCGGCGAGACGCTCAAGGTAATCCGGCGGGTAGCGGGTGTGACAATCAAGCCTGACGATGAGCTCGCCGGTTGCACGCCTCAGACAGAGATTCAGGGCGTGCGACACCGAACCGTGCGGGTTGTCGATGATGGTAAGCGGAATGTCCCGACGCAAGCACGCGTCGCGGAGGAGTGGGGCGGAACCATCGGTTGAGCCCCCGTCGGCGACGATCATCTCGAGTTCGCCGACGAAGGTCTGCCCGTCCATGTCTGCTGCGAGACTCTCGACGTGCTGAGCCTCGTTGAGCATTGGAATCACAAGCGAGATCTTCTCGGCGGGCCAGCCTCGACCGACCTCCTCCGAGGTAGCCCGTAATGCAGACGGCGAGTATGCGGAATGAGCGAAGCTGCGAGGCGGACTCCGCTCGCCGTACCGAGCATTCGGACGATCAGTGGTCGAAACGCGCCGCATGCGGCCTCTCCCGTAGCCTGACATGCCCCGTCGGGCGGGGCACCAACGGTTCTACGAAGTTCCAGGGGGTTTGTCAAGTCTTTTAGGGGCCTGTTCAAGAGCGGCGCGCATGGATGCGGTGATGGCGCGTGCGATCCGGATCGGGCCCGCGATCGCCGGCAGCGGGTCGTCCCAGTTGAAGACCGGGTGACATGTGCTCGCACGAGGCACCAAGCCGGCTGTTGCCTCACCCAAACCGCCGGCGCGCGCGGTCGTTGCCAGGGCCCGGACATCCTTCCACTGAGCGCGAAAGCGAACTCCGACCCGATAGGTGGGAGGGGGCGAGATCTCGACTCCACGGAGGAGGTCGACCCAAACTGCGGGCAGATTGACGCCGGCAGCAAGGGCGAGGGCGAGAGTGCCGTAGAACCGCGGGTTGAAATCGATCAGGAATTCCTTGGTGCCACGGCGAAGCAACTGAACCTGGAAGATTCCGCTCCAACCCAGATTTGCGACGAGTCTTCTGACCTTTCGACTCCGTTCCGCGTCCGGCTCAATCGTCGCTGCGTAGCTGCTACCGCCGCAATCCGGCGGCCAAATCCGACGAGAGAGTTGGTGAATCTCGGCGACGACGGCGCCCTCCCAGGCGACACCCCCAACGGCCACAAGCTCGCCACTGACATATGGCTGGGCGAGCCACTCGTTCCCCCCGAGCTGCGCGATCGCATCCCGAAGGGCCCGGGCGTTCTCGACTCGGCGGGCGCCGTTGTGCACCAGGCTGCCGTCGGCTCCTTCGACATCGGAACGCGGCGGCTTCACGACCGCCGGGAAGGCGATCTGGGCTGCTTCGACGTCCGCACGCGTGAGGACACGGGTCGGCGGCACGTCAAGCCCTGCGGCTTCTGCAAGCTCTGAAAGCGCCGTCTTCGAAGTTGCGCGCTCGACCAGGTCCGGTGAGCAGACACCGACGGCGATGCCGGGCTGGAAGGCGTCGAGCCGCCCCGCGAGGGAGGAGAGCGCGACGTCCGTGCCGGGCAGGACGACTCGGGCGCCGATGTGGTCGGCCGCAGCGGCAACGGCCTCGGCGAACGGCTCTGGCTCGACCACCGGGTCCGGCACGCGGATCGTTCCCGCCGGCAACCTCGACCACGCCGCATAGCTGTGATTGCGCACGACCGCCGCCCACGCGTCATGGCCCGCGAGGACCAGACCGCGTATTGCCGCGAGCCCGCCGAAATGTTCGCCCCCCGTGACGAGGACGGTGGTGCCGCGGCTGAAGCTCAACGGCGAAGCCGACGCCACGTCAGTCGCAAGGTGTCGAGTACGTCCCAGAGAGGCGACCGCCGGAAGCGGCGGATAGTCGGGGACACCTTGAGCGCAAAGGTCCGGTCAGTGTCGTCATGCCAGACTCCCACGCGCGGCCACGCAAGGGGAGATGCCCGGTGAAAACGGGTCGGAACCGTGCACGCTGCGCGATAACCGGCGGTCGCGGCTGCGTCCCGCACCCGCTCGTCGAAGTCGCCGTAGGGGTAAGCAAGCGAGAGACACGGGCGGCCGACGAGCTCGCTGCAGAGGCGCCGGGACTCGGTGAGTTCCCAGGCCAACTTGGCATCGTCGAGCTGGGTTAGGTGTGGATGCGTGCACGTGTGGGAACCAATCTCCCAACCTGACTCTGCAAGCTCGACCAACTCAGGATGAGAGAGCGGCCGCAGCTTCGACTCGTGGGCGGTTCCGAGCCAGCGGGAAACACCGTCCCAGGAGGCCGCACGATCCGCGTCCACGAATGAGGTCGGAACGAAGACTGTGGCGACGAGACCCCGCTCCCTCAGGAGTGGAAATGCAAGCTCGATCACGGACCGAAAGCCGTCGTCGAAAGTAATCGCGACCATCCGAGCCGCGCGAGGCGAGAGGACTGCTTCAGTGAAGGTCGTCGCTTGGTAGCCGCGGTCGAGCAAGAAATCGAGCTGGCGCTCGAAATTGTCGGGCGTGACAGAGAGCTCGGCCGGCCACGAATCGTCGATTGCGTGATGGCACAGGACGAGCACATCCGGCCCTCGCGCGTTCCTCATGCTCACACCTTCGCCCGCAGCCGGTCGATCACGAGAGGTCCCGACCGGAAAGACGTCGTCTGAGCTTGATCGTGCGCTTTGCGACCTCGCGCATGTCGTCGACGATGCCGAAGCGGGACTTTCTGAACAGCGGCACGGCGAGCTCGGATGGACTGAACTTGAGTTTGTAGTCGCCGGCACCTCCGAGGTCGAAGACCTTCGCCCCTCGGTCTCGCCAGTACCGAAACGCCGACCACATCAAGAGATCGTTGGGCCGCAGCGATTGGAACTGGCGCCAGCTTGCGCCGCCCCAAAAGTACGACATCCCTCCATGGCCCGGGAATATCCCGGTGGCGATCGATTCGCCTTCGGCGTTTCGCGCGCGAAGGAGTAAAAGGCGGTTTGTCGGCTCCAAGCGGACGATGAGCTCGCGCACGAGCTCGGCGCTGTACGGGGGCGGCAATGCTTGACGCGCGAAGACGTCGTGAAGCTGATTGTGGTACTCGTCCGCGAACGCCGCGCCGCTCGCCTGTTCGACGGTGACGCCTGACTTCTGTGCCTTCCGGATCGCTGTTCGACATGTCGACTTGAACCCGGCCCAGATCTCATCCTCGGGCCTCCTCAAATCGAGCTCGAACGTCTTCTTCGGCTGCACCGTCAGTCCGAGCCCGTCGACGTCGGCAGCCGTCAGCGGCCGGTCACGAAACTCGAGATGCAGACAACCCAGCGGACCGAACGCAAACTCGACCAATGCGGCGACGGCGTCACGATTCGAGATCTCCTCCAGACGGTTGAACCCCATGTACCCGGTGGCCCACCCCTGGAAGGGGCTGCCGAGAATCCGGACGCCGAGCCGTCTCACGAGCAACCCGGTGAAAAATGCGACCGTCCGCTTCTCGTCCAGGACCCGGGCAACGACAGGCTCAGCGCCTTGAGTTGCTTCGACGAACTGGATCCACTCTCGCGTCTGGAAAACGTTCCGGTCGCTCAGAGAGTCGAGTTGCGACCAATCAATCTCCGCGGGATCGAGCCGCTCGAGGACGAGCTTGGGCGAACGGTTCGGCGACGTTGTTCTCCACCCGCGGCGCCGATGTACGCTCGGAGAGGTGCGTGTCATGAGTCTCATCTATCACGACGTACGCCCGCAGACGAGCGATCGACAACCGTCGGGCAGCGGCGTCGTCGATTGGTACGCCGTGTCGCCGGGGGTCTTCTCGAGTCATCTTGACGCGATCGGGACGGCATCGACGGAGCCGTCCCTCGTCACCGACGGGCTAAGCCGCGACCGGCTTTTCCTCACCTTCGACGACGGCGAGGTCTCTGCGATCACGACTGTGGCGTCGATGCTCGAGCAGCGCCGCTGGCGTGGCCATTTCTTCATCATCACTTCGCGAATCGGCACGCCCGGCTATCTCAGCGAAGAGGATCTCCGAGCCCTCGCCGAGCGCGGCCACGTGATTGGTAGTCACAGTCATACCCATCCGATCATGACCGAGCTCGGCGAGCCCCAGATCAGGGCCGAGTGGACGAAGAGCCGGGAAATTCTCGAGACCATCCTCGGCGACTCGGTCGTCGTCGCCTCCGTGCCAACCGGTCACTACGCTCCTCGCATCGGTCGGCTTGCAGTCGAATGCGGCTACCAGCACGTGTTCACTTCCGAGCCATGGCTCAAGCCACGATCGCTCGGGACCGGCACGATCTACGGTCGTTTTATGGTCCGCGGGGGCACGAGCGCTGAGCTCGTTCGCGCCGTCTGCTCCTTCTCGCGCCCCGCTGTGACGCGCCAGCGTCTTGCGTGGCAGAGCCGAAAAGTTCTGAAGGTGACGCTAGGCCGGCACTACGAGGACGTGCGCCGTGCCGTGATCTCCCGGCTCTGAGGCCTTGCGTTCGCGATGAACGCTGCCACTCGGTCGGCCTCGCGTTCGAGCGTGTGCTCTCGGGCGAATGCAAGCCCGTTTTCGATCAGACGCCCTCGAAACGCCTCGTCAACGAGAAGCCGCTCGACCGCCGCCACGATCGCTCCGGCATCACGGGGCGGGACGAGCAGTGCGGCGTCTCCGCCGCCGACGGCCCCCGCGACGCCACCCACGTCGGTCGCTACGACCGGGGTCCCCGAGGCAAATGCTTCGACGATCACCTGCGGGACGCCTTCGGTCAGCGAAACGTGCAAGAAGATGTGTGCCCCGCGGTAGAGGTCGAGTAGCGACTCGCCGAAAGGAACGTAGCCGCGGAGCGTGATCCGGTCCGCGATGCCCAACTCTTCCGCGCGTCGCCTGACGGCGGATTCCATCGCGCCACGTCCAACCCACGTGAGGTGATAGCGGCCACCCGATCGTGCATCGAGCTGTGCGAGAGCCTCGACGACCAGTAGTGGATTCTTCTCCGGCTCGAGCCGTCCTACCGTCATGAGCTCGATGGCGCCTGCCCAATCTCGGCTGGGGGGCTTGCTGAGCACATCGGACTCGCGAATCAACGAGACGATGATGGGGAGCGGGGGCTTGCCTTTGCGGTAGCGGTGGGCGACTGTCGCACCGACCGCCGTCAGCGGAACTCCTCTCGCAAGCAGCGCATACGCGGCATCAATCACGCGGATGAAGCCGAGAATGGGAGTCCAAGCCTTGCTCGGAAGTCGGCTGCGATGGTACGCAAGGGTGTCCTGCCGCACGCCGAGCACGACGGTCCGGCCGCGGAGCGTGGCCAAGACGGCGAGGCCAAGGGCGAAGGGGTGCGGGCCAAATGCCCAGACGACCTCGACATCGGAAAGCCCTCTCCACATCGCACGGAGCGTTCCCGCGGTCGCTCGTGACACCCGGCCGAGCTCGGTGAGCGAGCCGTAGTGCGGCAACCGGATCAGGCGAACGCGCTCCGGAAGGACGTAGTCCGATGGTTCCTGGGCATCGACACCTCTGCCGAATAGCGCGACGTCGGCGAAACGGGATCCGACCTCGCACGCGAAGATGAGGAACGCGCGATCGGTTGAGTACCGGGGCCCCTTCGGCGTCTCGACAATCCGGTAGACGTCGTCGACGTACACGCCGAGCCGCGCGTCGTAACTTTGCGTTGAGTGCGATTCGTCCTTGCTCACTGGAAGCGACTGTAATCGGAAGGCTCGATCGCGAATCCGGCACTCGGACGTGCCCGCCGCTACCGCAAAGAGACGTTCCCGATGGGCCGGCCGGCTGTAACTGCTTCCCGCCGACCTGCGCGACTCGCCCGGTAGAGCTCGACATAGAGAGCTTCGAGGCTAGAGACCATTGTGCGGAGGGAGAACTCGCGCTGCTGCCGCTCACACGCGGACTGGCCCATAGCCGCTGCCCGATCAGGCGCGTTGAGTAGGCCGGTAACCGCGTCGGCAACTTCGCGGGCGTCTCCAGGCGGGACTAGCAGCCCGTGGACACCGTCTTCGATCAGGTCGGGAACGCCGCCAACGCTCGTCGCGACGATCGGCTT
>JALYLK010000314.1 GCA_030774275.1 Actinomycetota bacterium | reverse complement strand
AGACCGAGCGGAGACCGCGCTCCCGCGCCGCACGGTCTAGCTCCAGCGCGACCGTCATCTTCCCGATCGCACAGTCGGACCCGACCGTGAGGACGACGTGCGCGTCGAGCTCGAGGTTCTCGCCGGTCGGGACGTTGAGATCGGCCGGAGGCTTGCGCAGGTCGCGCAGCTCGACCCCGTCCCGGGCCGCCAGCTCGACGAGCTCGGCGTCGTCGGCGAGGAACTCGTGCAGGCCGTTCTCGACGTCGAGGCCCTTCGCGACGCAGGAGCGCAGCAGCTCGTGCCAGGCCGGCGGGAAGCGCCCTCCCTGCGTGGCCACGCCGACGAGCGCCGTCGTAGGGTTGAAGCAGAGCGCGTCGTTGACGGTGCCGACGACCGGGATCCCTTCGTGGGTCTCCCCCGCCCGCGTCGAGTCGAGGATTGCCACCGTCGGGTGCGGCGAGTAGCGAACCACGCCGCGCGCAGTCTTCCCGTAGTGCGGGTCGGCGGACTTGCCCTCAGCGAGGATCAGATATCGCTTTTCCGGCCGCGAAAAATGCTCCCTATTTTTCGCGGAACTAGTTTCTCCCATCGCTTCGCTCGGCAGACAGGGACACAGTCGGCTCAACTCCTAGCCCAGGCTTATCGGGTGGGAGCTGCACGCCGTCGCGAAATTCGACTCCGGGCCAGGGATCTTCGCGCAGGAGCAGGTTGCCGTCGAGGTCGATGAAATCGCACAGGCTCGCGATCTGCGCGCCCGCGGAGATGCCGAGGCCGGACTCGGTCATGCACCCGACCATGACCCCTAAGCCCACGGCGCGCGCCGCATGCACCATCCGGATCGCTTCGCGGATCCCGCCGGACTTCGAGAGTTTGATGTTGATCCCGTGTGCCCGCTCGGCGCAGGCGGCTACGTCGGCGAGGGTGTGGCAATCCTCGTCGACGTAAATCGGGATCGGTGAACGTGCCTTCACTGTGGCGCCGCCCTCGTCACCTTCGGGAAGCGGCTGCTCGCAGTACTCGACCCCGAGGCCGGCAAGCTGTGGCAGCGCCTCGATCGCCTCGTCGACAGTCCAGTACTCGTTCACGTCAACCTGCAGCGGCAGGTCGGTGACAGCCCGCACAGCGCGCACGCGCTCGACGTCGAGACCGTCCCCGCCGCCGAGCTTCAGCTTCAGCCGCCGGAAGCGTGGCGCCGCCACCTCGGCGCGGCGAGCCATGTCGGCCGGATCGCCGAGCCAGACCGTCCAGCAGGTCGGCGGCCCTTGGCGGCGCAGCCCGAGCAGCCGCCAGACAGGGAGTCCGGTCAGCTTCCCGCAGAGATCGTGGAGAGCGTGATCGAGAGCCGCACGCGCAGCCTGCATGTGCGGTGTCTCCGGCAGCCGAGCCTGGATCGCGTCGAAGGCGAACGGGTCGTCGCCGAGGAGCTCGCCGCACTCGTTCAGGAACGCAGCGGCCGAGGCTGCATCCTCGCCGTAGCGTGCAATCGGCGCCCCTTCGCCATAGCCCGTCTGCCCCGCATGGGTGACCGTGGCGATCACCGAGTCGGTCTCGTCGCTGGTGTCGCGGGCGATCACGAAGGTCTCGGCGAGCGGAAACGTGACGGCGCGGGCGTCGAGTTCCACGATGAGTAGCGTAGTCGCCGTTTTTCCGTCACCAAGCCGCTGCCAGAGCCCGCGGCGGCCTGGAGCTAAACTTGACCGTCCCGCGCCTGTAGCTCAGGGGATAGAGCGCGCGCCTCCGGAGCGCGAGGTCGCAGGTTCGATTCCTGCCAGGCGCACTCCCGTTGGAAGTCCGCCCGCTTCGCGAGCACTCCCGTTGGAAGTCCGCCCGCTTCGCGAGCATGACGACTTCCAACGGATCGACGGCTATGCATACCGTTGCGAGCCGCGGCCGCTCAGGTCGGCCGCGGCTGCGGGACCGTGCGGGAGCGGATCGTGCGTGTCGTTTGTAAACAGCCGGGCACGGCGTTACGTTCCGGGTGATGTCGGTCGTCAGTTACCTCCGGGGGTTGGATCCGCGGTTGCCTCGGGCTGTTTGGGCGCTCGAGCTTGGGGGTGTGATCAACGCGTTCGGGAACGGGTTCGTCTACCCGTTCCTGTTCATCTACCTCCACAACGTGCGCGGGTTTGGGCTCGGCCTCTCCGGGCTGATCGTTGCCACCAACGCGGGCGTTGCTCTCGTGACGGGCGCGCCCGCGGGTGCCGCAGCTGACCGGTTCGGCGCCAAACGGACACTCGCAGCGTCGCTCGCGTTGCTGGCGACGGCGTTCGCGCTGTTTCCGCTTGTGCGAGCGCCGTGGCATGCCTTCTGCCTGGCCGCGCTCGTCGGCCTGGCCAACGGCGTCTTCTGGCCTAGCTACCACACGCTGATCGCCGCGATCACACCCGCTGACCGCCTCCACGCCGGCTACGCCTTGCAGCGGGTCAGCACGAATCTCGGCTTCGGGATCGGCGGCGCGCTCGCAGGTCTGATCGCAGTTTCCGCGCGCCCGGGAACGTTCACCGCGCTCTTTCTCGTCGACGCTGCGACGTATGCGCTATTCCTCGCACTCCTCGCTCTTGTCCCGCAAGGCCGGGCCGCCCCTGGCCAGGCCACGGAGGCGATCGGCTACCGATCGGTCTTGCGCGATCGGCTCTTTCTCGGCCTCCTCGGGCTGAATGTGGTGTTCGTGACGGCCGGCTACGCGCAACTGGAGACTCTGCCGGTCTTCGCCAAAAACCAGGCACACGTGAGCGAGCGCGCGATCGGACTCGTCTTCCTCATCAACTCGCTGGTGATCGTGCTCGCGCAATTGCCGGTGACACGACTCGTCGAGGGCCGCCGCCGAATGGCGACGCTGGCGGTGATGACGACGTTCTGGGCGGCTGCCTGGCTGCTCGTATTCGGAGCCGGACTCTGGCTGACGGCGTTCGCGGCGGCCGCGGTGATCGTCGTTGCGGGCGGCGTCTTCGCAATCGGCGAGTGCCTTCAGGGTCCGACTCAGCAGGCGCTGATCGCCGAGCTCGCCCCGGACCACCTGCGCGGCCGCTACATGGCGCTCTCGACAAGCTCGTGGTCGATCGGCTGGATCGCCGGACCCGCTCTCGGCGCCTTCGTCCTTCAGGTGGAGCCGCTCGCCCTTTGGCCGGCGGCCGCGGCCCTCTGCCTCGCAGCCGGTGCGGCGGGTTTGCTGCTCGAACGCCGATTACCCGGAGGGGTCCGACGCACGCCCGGTGACGTCGTCTTCGCTGCAGCTCTACCCGAAGCGGCCCCTGAAGCCGCAGCTGAAGGCGTTGAAGCGAGGGCTTCCGGGTAAAGTGCAGAAAGAACTCATGCGACCCGACGACCCCCTCAGTACCGATGCCAAGCCTGCCGCGCATCAAGCGAACGCGGCCCCGCTCGAGCGACGGGGAGGTCCTCGCACGCCCTGAGCCGCGAGTCCAGGAGCTCTCCGCCAACGGCCTGACCTGGATTCACCTCGACGCCCCCACGCTCGAGGAGGCGGAGCTCCTGCAGAGGCGCTTCGGTTGGCATCCGCTCGATCTCGAGGATGTTCTCTCGAGACGGCAGCGGCCGAAGATCGACGAGTACCCCGACGACGGTTACCTGTTCGTCGTCCTTCACTTCCCGGTCTACGACAAGCGGATCCAGCGCTTGAACGCGGCGGAGCTCGACGTCTTCGTCGGCCAGGACTACCTGGTGACGCTTCCGAACGTCGAGCTGCTGCCCGTGACTCGGCTCTTCCACAGATGTCACGAGGACCTCGAACTGCGCGCGCAGCTCTTCGGCAAGGGCTCGGGTTACCTCCTCTATCACGTCCTCGACGACCTGTTCGACTACTGCTTTCCGATCCTCGACAAGATCGGCCACAAGCTCGACTCGCTCGAGGACGACATCTTCGAGGGCCGCTCAGACGAGGTCGTCCGCGACATCTCCAACGTCAAGCAGGAGATCATCAGCTACCGCAAGATCATCAAGCCGGAGCGGCCGACGCTGCGGTTGCTCGAGCGCTACGTCGAGCGCTTCCTCCCCCAGGAGCTCGAGCTCTACTTCGACGACATCGTCGACGCCTCCGAGCGAGTCTGGGACATTCTGGACAATTACAAGGAAGTCGTCGAAGCGCTCGAGGACACGAACGAGTCCGCGATCAACCACCGCCAGAACGACATCCTGCGCGTGCTCACCGTGGTCAGCGTGATCCTGCTGCCGATGACCCTCATCACGGGGATCTTCGGGATGAACGTGGATTTCCCCGGCTTCGGCACGTCCGCGGCTTGGTGGGCCATCGTCGCCGGGATGGTGACCTTAGCCGTCAGCCTCGCGGCGTTCTTTCGTTACAAGCGTTGGCTCTGAGTCGCGCCGCTTGAGGACAATGGGCTCGAGTGGCCGCCGGTCTATTCGCCGGTACGCCCGCCGGGACCGCACCCAGACCAGGAGGAACCAGCCCAGCACGAGCACGAGGCCCGCTCCGACGAGAGCGGCGGGAAGCGCGATCCAGATCGAGCCGAGGCGCGCCACGCCCTTGCCGCCTCCGCCACCCGATGACGCCGTGAAATCGTTCGGCCCGACGACCGTGCCGCCGGCGGCGAAGGTCGCCGCAGGGTTGAAGGAGTTGATCAGCCAGCGCCCGCCAATCTTCTTGACCTCGCCCTGGAACTGGATCGAGTCGGTCTTCGAGAGACGTGAAGGGATCATCAACTCGAAGTCGACGACGGTTGGCGACGCGGAGTCGACGGTCCAGCTGTGGAAGGTCGTCCCGCGCGCCGGGTAGGGGTAGACCGGAAGGTTCCCTTTCGCCCAGGCGGAACGGGTCACCCCGTAGCGGAAGCTGGGCGTGACCACGTTCCACGACGCATCCTCGTGCTCCCGCTTGACCGCGGTGTTGACGAAGGCGTCGACAGTGCGATTGATCTCCTGACGGTCGGCTGAGGAGATCCGCGCGGCGTTCGCAGATCCGGGCAGCGCGAAGAGCAGCATCGCGGTGACGACGAACGCGCGCCTCATTTCGCCCAAACTAGCAAGCGTTTTCGAAGAGCGGCGTAAGCTCCAGCACCGTGACGAAGCAGCTCTGGGCGCCGTGGCGCCTCGAATACATCACGCAGGCGGACGAGCAGCAGGGCTGCATCTTCTGTCTCGCGGCTTCGGGCTCGGACGAAGACGGGCTCGTCGTCCACCGAGGCGACCGCGCGTTCGTGCTCCTGAACAAGTTTCCGTACTCGTCCGGCCACCTGATGGTGGCGTCGTACCGGCACGTCGGCGAGTTTGGGGAGCTCGAGGTCGACGAGGCGGCCGAGATCCATCGCGTCTCCGCGCAGGGCCTCGCCGCCTTGGCCGCCGTCTACCAGCCACAGGGCTACAACCTGGGTTGGAACCTGGGCCGCATAGCCGGCGCCGGGATCGTCGACCACGTGCACCAACATGTCGTCCCCCGCTGGGCCGGGGACACGAACTTCATGCCGGTGCTGGCTGACGTGAAGGTGCTTCCGGAGCATCTGGGAGAGACTCGCGAGCGTCTGGCCGCGGCCTGGCCGCGGTGAAGCGGACGGCGGCGGCCATTCGCGTCTTGGCACTCGTGCCCGTGGGTGGGACACTTTTGGGTAAGTGAAGCTCTTAGCCGCGGCGCTAATTCTTCCTGCGATCATCGTGCTGGGAATCGCGACCTTCGAAACGCGGGTTCTCGTCGGCCCGGGGTCGAACAAACCCACACGGGGAATCGTGTGGGACAACCACACCTTCGCGAGTCGGGCGGAATTCGCTCGCTGGCTTCGATCGCACGGCACCTCCTACCGCGGTTGGGCCCGCCGGCACCCGTCGCTCACGGGCGTCGAATCGAGTCGCACGGCACAGCGAAGGGCGAAGGTCCAGCGTGCGCGGCAGAAGCCTTCCATTTGGAGCTTCGACCGCTTGGGCGCCGCCGCTGCCGTTCTCGCAGCGGTCGCGCTTGGCATCGTGTTCGTTCGCCGGGGTCGGCGCCCCCGCAGTTTCCGGCCGCGAACCCAAGCTAGTGCAGCGACAGGACGGGTAGCTCGACTTACGACGCGCCGGGCCGCTGACATAGCTCTGCGGTTTGGTGGCCTGGTGGCATCTGCCGACGTCATCGCTCGGCGCAATCTCAGCGCGCGGCGTAATCAATCCGAGCTCGCGTGGTATCTGGCGACCGCTGTGCTCGCGGCCGGTGTCGCCGTCGTCTTGGCGGTCTGGCTCAACGGAGCTTGATCCGTGGTTGCGCAGGGAAGAGCCGGGGCTGGGACGCCTAAGCGCTGCGGCCAGCCGACGCCCCCGGCAGGCTAGGGGAGAGATGCCGTTGCCCCGACTCCGTTTGATTGTCGGCACACGACCGGATGGCCTAAGGACGTTCACCGGAATCTCGTCGACGGCGTCTCGTGGGGCGGTCAGCACCGCAGAACCGACCACCCCAACAAGATATGAGCGATCGGTGAGCACACTGCGCTATCCAAACGTCCAGAGACAGCGAGATCTAGGGCCCGCCTTGCTTCCCAGTTTCTGCCTCACAGTGAGCTAACGCGCACGTGCGGCAACTTCGGCGACGAGGATCTGCATCGCCTCCTCGCTCGAGAAGCCTACGGTTTCGAGTGCAGTCTTCTTGGCGGCGAGGTCCTTGGCTTCTTCCAAAAGTGGACCCGACAACTCCGACGAACGAAGGCTCAGGCCTTCCTCCAGAAGGGCGAAGTCGGACGGCGTCGAGGCATCGTCCGATCGTCGTTGAGAAGCACGAGCCAAGCGCACGGCCGCTCCCCGCACCTCGCGGGTAACGGCAACCTCGACGGCACCTTCGACCACGTGCATGGCTGCCACGTCGATCAGGTGTTTGATGCCATAAGGGAGCCTCGCCCTGTCACCCAAGCTCAGTCGGCGCCTCATTCGAGCGGTGGCCTCTTGCGTAATGCGATCCAGCAGAGCTCCTGCAGAAACCGGGGCGACTTCCTTGGCAGCTGCCGGCGCGACATCCTCAGCCGCCGCGACATTCGTCGACGGCGCTCTCCGTTTCTGGGTGGCTGGCATTTTCCTCCCTTGTTACGAGACTGCCGCGCGCCCACAGAAACGACGCGGCCCGCTACGGCCGCAAATCTGATGCTACCTGCCGCCTTCAGCGGCTGCTAGAACGACTGGAGACGCCGAGACCCGACCACCGAAGGGGGCTTCGGCTGGTCCCACGGAGAGCGGACGACGGGGATCGAACCCGCGACCCTCAGCTTGGGAAGCTGATGCTCTACCAACTGAGCTACGTCCGCGAAGCGCGGTCAGTCTAGCCCGGACACGCCTGGAAGAGCGTCTTTCGCCGCGGCCCTCGCTGCGGCACGGTGGGAGTCGTGCGGCTTCTCGTCGTCGTGCTGGCCCTTGGAGTCGTGGCGGCCGGCTGCGCTCTTCGACGCGCTAGCCCCCCGCCCTCGCCGCAGTGCCGTTCGGGCTCTCCGCTCGTCGGCGTCTACCACCCTGAGCGACTGAAGGTGAAGAGCCGCTGCCGCGTCGCGCTCGGCACCGTTGAGAAGGTCAAGGCGGAGCCGTACGACGGCGACATCCACATCGACCTGGTGCTCGACCCGGGGCAGGAAGGGCTCCTCTCGCCGGGCAATGCGCGGGTCGGCGGAACG
The DNA here is from genome assembly GCA_030774275.1 of Actinomycetota bacterium. Classification (GTDB taxonomy): domain Bacteria; phylum Actinomycetota; class Thermoleophilia; order Gaiellales; family Gaiellaceae; genus 13-2-20CM-68-14. The sequence continues at coordinate 329 of JALYLK010000314.1, read as the reverse complement.
CTGATCCTCGAGATCATCCCCTGGGACCGCTCGCGCGTCCTCGTTCCGGAGGTCGGCCAGCAAATCGAGGTCGTCGGTCCGTGGGTCGACGACACGGCGCACGGGTGGAACGAGATCCACCCAGCGTGGTGGATCAGCGCCGGGACCATCAAACCCGCGTCTCAGGAAGAGCTCCGTCGCGTGGACAGGCTCCTGCGCGGCGTCGAGTCCGCTGCCGAAGAGGATGACGGCTGACCACGCGTCACATTGCCGACGACGCCCCCCATGAGGCGTCGTCTTGCGGCGCCGACCCAGAGGCGCGGCGGCTTCGCCGGCGCGCCGTCTAACCC
>JALYLK010000313.1 GCA_030774275.1 Actinomycetota bacterium | reverse complement strand
TCAATTTGCAGAAGGCGCTTGTGATCGCAAACGGGATCTCACGTGGGGAAAACGTCCGACTCGCATCGGAGCCCACCGCCTCGTCCGTGGCCGTCAGTCCGCGGCCGGTGTTCAATGCCGCTGTAGGTTTTCTCCTTGGCCTGCTTGCAGGGGTCGGCCTTGCCTGGTTGCGGGATCGGCTTGACGTGGGACTGCACGGCGCCGACGAGGCGGAAAAGCTGCTCGAGGTCCCCAACCTCGCAACGATTCCGCTCATCAAGGGATCGACCGGAGGTTTTCACGAGCCGCTGACGAGCGAGGCCTACGACGTGCTGCGAACGAACCTCGTCTTCCTGGGAGTCGACCAGCCCCTGCAGGTCCTTACCTTCACGAGCTTCAACCCCGGCGAGGGAAAGAGCTCCGTGGTCAGAGGTCTCGCCCGGGCGGCGCAACGTTCAGGCTCGACGGTGCTCATACTCGACTGCGACCTTCGCGCCGGATCGCTGACCCAGCGACTGCTCGGACAAGCCAGCTTGCCGGGGCTGACGAATTTGATCGTCTCGGATGTCGGACTGGCCGGGAAAGGCGCGAATGGAGCCGTTCAGACGCGCGTGGCAAAGGCGATCGTGCCGCTCGACAAGGGTCTGTCGCTGCTTCCCGCCGGTCCGCTGCCCCCGAATCCCACCGGTCTCCTCTCGAGCAAGGCGCTGGTGGACTTGATGCAGGGCTTTCGCCGTGAGTACGACCTGATCTTGGTCGACTCGCCTCCTGTCGCGAACCTCGCCGACGCCTCGCTGCTCGCGTCGCTCTCGGACGGCGTCGTCCTGGTAGCGCGCGTCGGACTGACGAAGCGCAAGGATCTGTCGGTGGCCGCCTCGAGCCTGCGTCACTCGCCGACGCCGATCGTCGGCGCTGTGGTCTTCGAACGCCGACCACCGGGCACCGGGTACTACCCATCGCCGGCGCGGGAGCGAGTGAGAACGCCGCGGCCCGCACAGGTCTCCTGACCCGCCGGAGCCAACTCCTTTTCCTGCTCGCAGTGCTTGCTGCGCCGTTGCCGCTGCTTCCGCTCCTCGCGTCTCCGAGTCTTGGGCTTGCCGTTGGGCTGGTGGCAATCGCGGCCTTCCTCGCTGCGCGTTCGGTCGCATATCCGGTAGCCCTCGCCGCGTTGCCGTCCGTCGTGGTGGGTCTGAACGGGTCGAACCCGTTCCCGAAGGGCGCCATCTTCTTGTTCATGTCGGCTTGGCTTCTGATGGCGGTCGGATTCATCCTGCTGAAAGAGGGGCTATCCGCCTTCGCCGGCGCGGGGCGGTGGGCGCTCTTCGTCACCATTGGGCTCGCACTCGTTGCGCTGATTCGCGTTGCTCCGGGTGCATACCCGGCGCTGAAGCTCAAATTCTTCATTGCCCAGAACCTTCCGCTTCTGCTGGCCGGTATCTTGATCGCCCGTCGCCGGCGCGACTTCAACCTCTTCGTCGTGCTCAGCGTTGTCGCGGCAGCGGTGAGCGCACTCGTCCTGCTCAAGCAGTTCGCGCAAGGCAACGCCCAGGCGTTCTATCCGGAACGGTTTGCGCTCTCTGCCGAGGACAACCCCATTGGCTTCGGGCGGGTGGCAAGCGACGGCATTCTTTTCGCCGTCTTCATTGTTCTGACAGTGACCGACCGCCGCCTGCGTCTGCTTGGAATGGTCGTGCTGCCGCTCGTGACGATCGCGCTCGTGGCGTCGGGATCGAGGGGTCCTGTCCTGGCTCTTTGCGCCGGCCTTGTCGCCGCATTGCTGTTTCTTCTTCGCGACCCAACGGCTCGGCGCCGGCTGGTTCTGGTTCTCGCCGCACTGAGCGCGGGGGCGATCGCGATTCCGAAGCTGCTTCCGGCCGCGACGATTCAGCGCTCGGTTTCATTCCTGATCGGAAACGGAACCGGCCTGTCCTCGAACGGGCGCACGCATCTCTGGACCGAAGCTTGGCAGGCGTTCACGACGCACCCCTTGTTCGGAGTCGGCACCGGGGGATTTGCGCAGATCGAACCGAGCTTCAAATACCCTCACAATCTCGTGCTCGAGGTGTCGGCGGAGCTCGGCGTTGTGGGGCTCGTCCTGCTGCTTGCGTTCGTTGTTCCGACTGCCGCTCCGCTCATTCGGGCGTGGCATGGCGCGATCGGCGTGGACCGTGCGGCGGCGGCGTTGATCGCGGCCCTACTAACCTCGAGTCTCGTCAATTCACTGCTCTCGGACTCGCTCGAAGGAAGCAGCGCTGTCTGGTTTGCCGCGGGCCTCGCCTACGGTTTGGCCTCGCGGCCTACGCTCGTAACCGAAGCGAACGGAGTAAGTCCGCGGTCAGTCGAGTTGCAGCGTCCGGTCGCCGGCGCCCGCGCCTGAATCAGTCGGGGCGCCGCGGCCACGAGGAATCGCGCGACGGCCAGTAGACTCGGTGCAGTGTGCGGGATCGCCGGGATTGTCGATTACAGCGAGAGCGTTGCACGCGAC
>JALYLK010000312.1 GCA_030774275.1 Actinomycetota bacterium | reverse complement strand
TGGGAATGAGGTGACGGTGCGCGAGATCGTCGACCGCCTCATCGACCTCTCCGGCTCGGATCTCCAGCCCGAGACCGATGCAAGCGCACGCGTGCCGATGACTAGGCGCGTCGGCTCGAGCGAGAAGGCGATGCGGGAACTCGGCTGGAGTCCGGCGTTCGATCTCGACCGGGGCCTCGCCGACGTGATCGCGCGCTCCGCGGCATGAGAATCCTCGTCACCGGTGCGGCCGGCTTCATCGGCGGGCATCTGGTCCCGGCCTTGGCCGAAGCAGGTCATGACGTTCACGCGGTCGTACGAGACGCTTCGGCCTACGACCCGCCCGGTGGTGTCCAGCCCCTCGAAGTCGACCTGAGCCGTCCGCTCGACTCTGTCTCGTTGCCGGTGATCGACGCTGTGATCCATCTTGCGCAGGCAAACATGCCGTTTCCGGACTCGGCGGTGGAGCTCTACCGCGTGAACACCGTCGCGACGCAGGAGCTACTCGACCACGCGCGGCGCGTCGGCGCCCAGCGGTTCCTGTACGCCTCGTCCGGATCGGTCTACGGGGTCGGCGAGACACCGTTTCGCGAGGACGACGCACTACCCATTGCCGACTTCTACGCGATTACGAAGCGCAACGCGGAGCAGGTTGTCGCGACCTATCGCGACTTCCTCGAGACGGTCGTGTTCCGCTTCTTCATGCCCTATGGCCCGGGCCAGCAGGGGCGCCTGATCCCGGCACTCGTCGGCCGTGTGCGCGATGGACGGCCGGTGACGCTGAACGACGGCGGTCGTCCGCGCGGGAACCCAATCTACGTCGGCGATGTCGTTCGCGTGATCCAGGCGGCGCTCGAGCTCGAAGGGCACCACGTCGTTAACGTCGCCGGCGACGAGGTCGTTTCGATTGCCGATCTTGCACGTCTGATCGGCAGCGCGGCCGGCCGTGAACCGGAGTTCGAGGAAGGGCCCGGAGGGGCGGCGGGTGATGTGGTCGGCGACACTACGCGAATGCATCAGCTTTTCTCTGTCCGGCCGCTCGTCTCGCTCGAGACTGGTCTGCGCGTGACCGTCGAGGCTTCCGCGCGAGAGGCCGCCTGATGTGTGGCATTGCCGGCATCCTCGATCTCCGGGGACGCCCGGTCGCAGATGCCGAGATCAAAGCGATGATCGACTCCATCCGCCATCGCGGCCCTGACGACGAGGGCCATTATGTGGGGGACGGCGTCGCGCTCGGCAATCGACGGCTCGCCATCATCGACACCTCGAGAGCCGGTCACCAGCCGATGGCCACCGAAGATGGCTCCCTGCTGATCGTCTACAACGGCGAGCTCTACAACTTTCCGGAGTTGATGCCGCTGCTCGAAGCGCATGGCCACCGCTTCCAATCACGGACAGACACGGAGGTCGTTCTACACGCCTATGAGGAATGGGGCCCAGCCTGCCTTGAGCGTTTCAACGGCATGTTTGGCTTCGCGATTTGGGACACTCGCCGTCGGCGGCTCTTCCTCGCACGCGATCGTTTTGGGATCAAGCCGCTCTACTACTCTTTTCACGAGAGGCGTTTCCTCTTCGCCTCCGAGATCAAGGCCTTGCTCCAAGCCGGCCTGCCGCGCCGCGTCTCGCCCGAGGCCCTGGTCGAGTACTTCACGTTCCAGAATGTCCTCAGCGATCTCACGCTGTTCGATGGTGTGCGGATATTGCCGGCAGGGCATTCGATGACGGTTTCCGAGGACGGGGTCCAGATCCAGCGGTTCTGGGATTTGGAGCCCGACCCAGACGAGTCAGTGAGCGAGGCCGAGTGGGCCGAGCGCATACGCGGGGTCTTCGAGGAGTCAGTGACTCGCCAGCTGATTAGCGACGTGCCCGTCGGTAGCTATCTCTCGGGTGGTATGGACTCAGGGTCGATCGTCGCCGTCGCCAGTGAGCACGTTCCGCGGCTGATGACCTTTACTGGCGGCTTCGACCTGAGCTCGGTCGAAGGTCTCGAACTCGTCTTCGACGAGCGCGCCGATGCGGAATCCGTCGCCAGCCAGTTCAAGACCCAGCACTACGAAATGGTTATGCATGCCGGCGACCTCGCTTGGGTGCTGCCCGAGCTCGTGTGGCACCTTGAGGAACTGCGAGTTGGAATGTCCTACCAGAACTACTACATCGCCGGCCTCGCCTCGAAGTTCGTCAAAGTCTCGCTCGCCGGCGCGGGTGGAGACGAGCTCTTTGCCGGCTATCCCTGGCGCTATGACTTGGTCGAAGCGGGAGCCGACGAGTTCGACAGCGTCTACTACGACTACTGGGCCCGACTCGTCCCCGACGCCAACAAAGCCGAGTTCTTCGCTCCCGAGGTCTGGGCGCAAGCGTCAGCGCACGCGCCTTACGACGTCTTCCGAGATGTCCTCAGCCCCGTCGAGACCCTCGATCCGCTGACCAAAGCCTTGTACTTCGAAGCGAAGACGTTCCTCCACGGCTTGCTCGTCGTCGAGGACAAGGTCTCGATGGCACACAGCCTCGAGGCCCGCGTGCCGTTCCTTGACAACGAGCTCGTCGACCTCGCCGTCCGAATTCCGTCCCGGCTAAAACACGCCGACGGTGGTGGTAAGCGGCTCCTACGCCAAGCAATGAAGGGCCTGCTTCCGGACGAGATCATCGAGAAGCAGAAGCAAGGCTTCAGTCCGCCCGACCAATCCTGGTACCGGGGGCCGACGATGGACTACATCCGTGAGATCCTGCTCGATCCGCGGAGCCTGAACCGAGGGTATTTCCAGCCCGCCTATGTCATACGCATCCTCGAGGAGCACGTCCACGGACGCATCAATCACCGGCTCCTGATCTGGTCGTTGCTCTGCTTCGAGTGGTGGAATCGACTGTTCATGGACGGCGATGGCGCGGCGCTCGGGCGGGCAGGCGAAGCGGCGCGTCTCAGTGAAGGCCGATGATCCGCCGGGTGCTCCAGAAACAGACGCTCGCCTCGTTCGACTACCAGTGGCGGGAGCTGACCGAGGGCGGTGCGCTGCTGACCGACGACTGGTTCACGCGCAACGTAGACCGCATTATCAGCGAGGAGCTGCTTTGCCTCGACCCGGCGTGGTTTCGCGGCAAGCGCGTACTCGATGCGGGATCCGGAAACGGGCGCTGGACGGTCGGCCTTCTCCGGCTCGGCTGCGAGGTTGTCGCGGTCGACGCGAGCATGCACGCACTCGAGAGGCTCAACGAGTCCGTCCAGGAGCTTGTACCCGAGAGCCGCGCTCGCCTGGCGACGGACACCGTCGACTTGCTCGATCTGCCCGCCTATCTCGCATCCGAGCGCTTCGATCTCGTTTTCTCCTTCGGCGTGCTCCACCACACTGGCAACACGCGCCCTGCGCTCCGGAACGTAGCTTCGCTGGTTGCCGACGATGGCGTTCTCTCTCTGTATCTCTACGGTCAGCGGTCGTTCACCAGGCGCGGCCGGGCCGCGCTCGAGCTTCAAAGGCTCGCGCTTGCGCCGCTACCGTTCGACCTCAAGCGGCGCCTGATCGCGAAGCGGCGTGGTACCGACGTGCACCAAGCCTTCGACGAGCTCTCGCCTATGATCAACACTCGCCACAGGTTCGAAGACGTGCGGAGCTGGCTCCAAGACATGGGCTTCTCGGCCGTTGAGCGGACGATCGAGCATTCGGAACTTTTTATCCGCGCCCAGCGCGAGGGCACGACGCTCGAGGGCTTTGAGCTGCCGCGCCCACTGCCGCCGTACTGGTTCGAGCGCTATGGAACCGTGGCCAGAGAGGCGACCGATGCCTGAGTTCGCCGAAGCCCTTCGCTGCTCGTCGTGCCGCACGGGTGACCTCGAGGACCGAGGCGAGCAGTTCGTTTGCACCTCGTGTTCTCGGAGTTACCTCGTCGTTGGTGGGATACCTCGCCTCGTCGATTCCCTTCCGGGCGACGTTCTGCAGGTGCAACGCGTCTTCGATTTCGAACATCGTCGCTTTGAGGATTCGTGGTATACGCGTTTCGAGCCTCGGCTCGTCGAGCAGTTTCTCGGCGAATGCGGTTTGCCGCGGGAGTTCTTCCGGGGCAAGCGCGCGCTAGACGCTGGCTGTGGCTCAGGACGGTGGACGTACGCCCTGGCGCAACTCGGAGCCGACGTGGTCGGCTGTGACCTCACGGCGGGCGGCCTCGAAGCCGCCCACGCGAACCTCCCCCAAGAGAACGTTCGCCTCTATCAGGCCGACCTTTTTCGGCTTCCGTTCGCGCCGGACTCCTACGATTTCGTGGTGAGCTGGGGCGTGCTCCACCATACGCCGGACACGCATCTCGCATTCCGGCAGCTTGTCCCACTCGTCCGTCCAGGCGGGACGATGTTCGTGATGGTCTACGAGAAGCAGAACGCCTTGCGCAGCACGCTCACGAACGCTTTACGTTGGTTCATGCGGCGGCTACCAGATGAGCGGCGCTATGAGTTCTGCCGACGGCTGGTGATCAAGAACCATTACGTCGCCGGTGTGCTTGGACACTTCGTGATGGTTGGTTATCTCGACCCTAAGAACCCGGATCTCGACGAACAGACGATCCAATTCGGTCTATTCGATGCCTATTCGCCACGCTTCAATCACACCCATACCGCGGAGGAAGTCGTCGGTTGGTTCCGCGACGAGGGTTTCAAAGAAGTCATCACAATCGATATGCCCGGAGCGGTCCGCGTTCGGGGCGTCCGAGCGCACTAACCTTAGAAGTCTCCGAGGATCGCGCCCTCGTGCCTTCTGTGCGCTTCGGAGTGATCTTTCCGAAAGTAGTTGTGCGGCGATTACTGCGTCGCTGCCATGCGACGAGCGGAATGCCGGATTTTCACGACTGACCGACCGTTCAGTATGTCGGCTTCAGCGCGAACAAGGGTATCCATCATGCTCGCTGCGTCGCAATCCGCCAGGCGCTGCCCAGAAGCTCTCGGAGGCGGTTAATTTCAGCCGATTCGACGACGCCAGTCGTCCGCAGCAACACGATGAACGCAAATAGGGCGGCGGCCTTGGCGACCATGTCCGCTGCGAGCGGATGGATCGGCACGACTCCGAGAATGCCGAACGCGGAAGCAAGACCGGTGATTGTAAGTAGCTTTCCGAGCTCGTACGGCGTCGGGTACATACGTTGCGCAACGACGTAGTACAGCGCCGCCAGCAACAGGTAGGCACTGAGGTTGGCGAGGGCCGCGCCGACCATTCCGAAAGGTGGAATCAATATGAAATTCAAACCGATATTGAGCGCGGCAGCGCTCAACGTGATGCCCGCCAAGACGTCGGTTCTGCGCGCATACGATACGCCGGCCATCGCGACGCTCGAGATACCGAAGGAGACAACAGCAAGAACGAGGAGCCCGACGACCTCATAGGCTTGACCGAAAGCCGGGGCCACGATCGCGATGATCTCGCGAGCAAAGAGGGCGAGGACGAGCCCAATGGTGGTGAGGCCGATTGTCAGGTAGCGGAGCGCCTGCGCCCGAACAGCGCGCTCCAAGTCTCGGTCCTCCGAGTAGATCGAGAAGATGTAGGGGCCGAATGCGAGTGCGAATCCCGTCACCCCCAGCAAGAGCACGTTCGCGACCCGGTTTGCGACTGCGTACTCGCCGACATCCGGGAGGCTTCCGAGGTCGCGTAGCATGATGCGGTCGACGAGCGTCAGCGCCCACATTGCGACTGCGACGACGATGAGTGGCGCTCCGTACTTCAGCATCGGCCGCAGCTCGTGGGACGAAAAATGACGGCTGATATCACGACGCAGGACGACTGCGCCATACGCCGCGGCGAGGAGGTTCCCCACGATGATGCCCACGAAGATGCCTCGTACGTGCAGGTTGAAGCCGACCACGCCGAGGATCCCAAGCGCCCCGGCAACCACCGAGGCGAGTGCCGAGGACGCGACGTACTGCCAGGCGCGGAATCGCAAACGCATCGCCTCGCGAATAAAAGTGGCGGTGTTAACCAGCGGAATCGCGATGGCGACCGTGACGACGAGTGGTGCCCCGGGTGCGTGGCCAAACAGGAGTCGCGAGGCGGGATCTCGGACGAGGATCAGGACTACCGCGACAAGAATCCCGATGATCGTGGTGGTAAACAGCGCCGTCGAAATTACGATCCGGCGCGCACCCGGCTCTCCAGACGAATAGTCAAAGAAGCTCCTCTGAGCTGCGGACGCGAAGCCGAAGTCGGCAAGCGCGAGCCCGGCTGCGAGCAGGACCGACGCAAGCTCAAGCCGTCCGTATTCGGCGGGCGTGAAGACGCGAGCCAGAATCGGGAGCGTGATGACGCCGACGACTTGCAGCGCGACGCCGCTGAGTCCGTAAACCATCGTCTGCTTGACAAGTTCGAGGATGTGCCTCGGTTGAGAGGAGTCGGCTTGCGCGGTGCCGTGGGAGAGCTCGCGTTCGGCTTCCAGAGCCACGGTCACAGCCTAGATGAGGCGATTGCCGCCGCCTCGAGAGGAATTTAGTGCGCGTTCTCCATCTTGGCAACACAGCGAACAACGGATACCTCAACGCGAAACTCCTTCGGCGGGCGGGCATCGAGGCCGACGTGCTTGTGGACGAATGGCACATCCTCAGTCAGCCCGAATGGGAGGATGCCCCGCTCGAGGGTTCATTCGAGCCATACGCGTCGTTGTTCGAGCCCGCGCTGAGGGCTGGCTGGCGTCGGCCCGACTGGGTGATTTCGTTCCGCGACTGGGATCCCGAGTTTCGGCACCAGCCATGGCTCGGCGAGCGAGCCCATATCCTGGCTTCACTGCCATCCCTTGTCCGCCAGCACCGGCGGCTCGGGAGTTTGGAAGCGGTAAAGGGAAACGGTTTTTTAGGGCTGATGGACGTTGTTCGAGCGTCCGTTTGGGTGAGCCGTTTCGAGCAATCGTTCGGATCGCTTTCAGAGCTATTCGCCCGCTACGACCTCGTCCAGGCCTACTCGACCGATCCGATCCTGCCTCTCGTGACCGAATCGAGTCCGCCCTATATCGCGTTCGAGCACGGAACGATGCGGGAAATCCCTTTCGAAGACACGTGGTTAGGTCGATTGTTGTCGCTTGCTTACCGGCGCGCTGCGAGTGTCGTGATCACGAATGCAGACGTGCTTCGGCAGGCACAGCGACTCGGGATCGAGAACTACGTATTCATCCCGCATCCCGTCGACGAGACCAAGTACACGCCGGGACACTCGCCACTGCGTGCAGACCTGGAGGCCAACGGGGCGGACTTCGTTTTGCTCTCGCCCTCTCGGCATGATTGGGACATCAAAGGTAGCGACAGGCTCCTTCGCGCGTTTGCTGAGTTTGTTCGGCACGACCGGCCCAACGCTGTACTGCTGCTAAACGAATGGGGCGTCGAGGTTGACCGCAGCAAGACGCTGATCCGGGAGCTCGACGTCGAGAGAAATGTGCGCTGGTTGGCACCCCTGCCGAAGTTGCGGCTGATCGACGCCTATCGAGCAGCAGACGTCGTACTCGACCAATTTTTGATCGGTACGTTCGGGGCCGTGGCGCCCGAGGCGATGTCTTGTGGCCGGCCGGTCATTATGGCCTTCGACGCCGCTCACCACGCCTGGTGCTTTCCCGTTCTGCCGCCCGTGATCGACGCGCGAACGCCCGAGGAGATCCACGTAGCCCTCGCTCGCCTCGCGGGGAACACGGCGGAGCGTGACCGAATCGGGCGCGCTGGCCGTGCCTGGATTGAGGAGCACCACAATTCGCGGATCGTGGTGGAGAGGCAGCTCAAGATATATGAAAACGTTCTGCAAACACGACCGAATCCGGGCGGTGCCGGCGCTAACCTCCAAGGAGCTTGAGCCAGCCTCTGAATACCGCTCGGCTAGACCCGCCTGGAACCCGCCTCACAAGCTTGCGCCGCATCGCCCTCGTACCCGCGCACAACGAGGAAGGCACTGTCGCTGGAGTAATCGAGGAGATCAAGGGTTTCGACCCCGACTTCGACGTGCTCGTAATCGACGACGGCTCAACCGACCGGACCGCTGCGGTCGCAGAGGCCGCCGGAGCACGCGTCGTCCAACTGCCGTACAACCTCGGCATCGGCGGCGCCGTGCAGACGGGTCTCCAATACGCGCGCGACCATGATTTCGACGTGGCTGTGCAGGTCGACGGCGATGCTCAACACGACCCCGCCGAGATTCCCAAGATCCTCGCTCCGATCATCGAGGGCGACGCGGATCTTGTCGTCGGGAGCCGCTTCCTCGGCGAAGGTGAATACGAGCCGCCGGTGACACGACTGCTCGGGATCCGGTTCCTTGCCCGCGTCGTCTCACTGCTCGTCCGCCAGCGGGTGACCGACACCACCTCCGGCTTCCGCGCCTCCAATCGTCGTGCGATCTCCCTCTTCGCGTCCGACTACCCCCACGACTACCCCGAGGTCGAGGCGATGGTGCTCGTCTTTCGCCACCGTCTCAAGCTCGTCGAGGTCCCGGTCCAGATGCGGCTCCGGGGCGCCGGCGAGTCTTCGATCACCTTCTGGCGCTCCGCTTACTACATGCTCAAGGTGCTGCTGGCGCTCTTTGTAGGGCTCTTCCGCCGTTATCCGACACCACAGGAGGATCATCAATGACGCCGTTGCGCGTTTCCATCGTCGCGGCGGTCGCGGCGCTCCTTTTGTTGTTCGTGATCTTCGAGCTGATCCGGAGCCGACGCCTTCAAGAGCGTTACGCGATGTTGTGGCTGCTGACCGGGATCGTGATCCTGATTCTTGGGCTGTGGCGAGGGCTGTTATCGACAATCGCCGACGCCGTCGGTATTGCCTACCCGCCGTCGGCGCTTTTCGTGCTGGCAGCGATCTTCATCCTGCTGCTGCTCCTGCATTACTCGACGGTGATCTCGACGCTGGCGGACCAGAATCGGATCCTCGCTCAACGCCTGGCGCTCTTGGAGCGTCGGCTGGAGGAGGAGCGCTCGGCTCGCTGAGCCCGCGATATGTTCCGCGGTGCCCCAACGCGATGAGGGGCGTCCCGGGCAGCCTACAATTGCGTCGTGTCGAAGCATGCTCCGATCGCCCAGGAGGCGGACTTCGAGGCTATCCGCGCACGCCTCCAAGCTGAGGTCGAGCGCGCGGACGGCCGCCTGTCCGAAGATCCTGACGACCGCTTCTCGCTGCGGCGCGACGAGGCGGAGCGTCTGTGGTCAGTCAGCGCCGAACGCCCTTTTCTCTACCGCGCCGGCGCCTGGGGCCGGGCGCGCGGGCTCATGCTCGTGCCCGCCAAGAGTTCTCTGCGCAAGCTCATGCGCTGGTACGTCGAGCCACTTGCGCTCGAGCAGCGACGCTTCAATGCGGCCGTGCTCAAGCTCGTCGACGCGCTCTCGGAGCGCGCCGACGCAGGCCTCGACACGCTTGAGGGGCGGCTAGACGAGCTCCACCCGCGCGTCGAGGCGCAGGGGCGACGCGCCGGCGAGCTCGAGGAGCGTTTGACCCGGCTCGAGCGGCGGGAGCGGTCGTCTGTGCCTCGAACGGCCTCGTCGTCGGCGCCGGCCGAGCCGCGGGGCCAGGTCGTATTCCCCGATTACTTCGCCTACGAGAGCCGGATGCGCGGCGGGACCGAGCTCGTCCGGGAGAAGCAGCGCGGATACCTCGAGGACTTCCGCGAAGCGGCGCCTGTGGTCGATCTCGGCTGCGGTCGCGGCGAGTTCCTTTCGCTCCTCCGTGAGGGTGGGATGGAGGCCAGGGGCGTGGACGTCGACCCCGACATGGTCGCGTACGCGCGAGGCGAAGGGCTCGAGGTCGAACACACGGGCGCGGTCGAGTACCTCGAAGGCCTCGCGGACGGGTCTCTTGGCGGGATCTTCGCGGCGCAGCTGCTGGAGCACCTACCCGCCCCAACGGTTGTCCGACTGCTCGAGCTCGCCGCCGCGAAGCTACGGCCGGGCGGGCTGCTCGTGGCCGAAACGATTAACCCGCTCTCGCCGCTCGCGCTTCGCAACTACTTCGCCGATCTGACGCACGCGCAGCCGCTCGTGCCCGAGACGCTCGAGCTCTTGGCCCGACAAGCCGGGTTCGCGAGCGTCGAGACGCGCTTCCTGAACGAGCCTGAGGAGAAGCTCGCCGAACCGGCCGATCCAACGATCGCCGCCAACGTGCGCCGTCTCAACGAGCTCCTGTTCGCGCCGCTCGATTACGCGATCCTCGCGCGCACATGAGGATCGCCGTCTGCGCGCCCCAGGTGCCCTTCGTGCGCGGAGGCGCCGAGATCTTCAGCGAGCGACTGGTCGACGAGCTGCGGGAGCGCGACCACGAAGTGGAGCTCGTCACCCTGCCGTTCAAGTGGTATCCGGGTGAGCGGGTGCTCACGCAGGCTTTTCTCTGGCGTCTGCTCGACCTGGAGGAGGCCGACGGCGCCCCCATCGACCTCGTGATCGCGACGAAGTTCCCCTCCTACGTCGTCCGGCATCCGAACAAGATCGTCTGGCTCTTGCACCAGTTCCGCCAGGCCTACGAGCTCGATCGGACCGGCCTCGGCCAGTTCGACGAGTCGGCGGAGGGACGGGCGCTCCGCCGCGCTGTGCACCGGCTCGACAGGCTCGCGCTGGGCGAGGCGCGCAAGCTCTTCGCCACGTCCGGAAACGTCGCTAACCGGCTCGAGCGCTCGACCGGGCTCGTGGCCGAGGTGCTGCCGCATCCGCCGCAGGAACTGTCCTACCGCTGCGACGAGTACGGGGACTTCATCCTCTCGGTGGGCCGGATCGACCGCGCGAAGCGGGTCGAGCTTTTGATCGACGCACTCGGCGCCGACGCGTCGCTGCGCTGCGTGGTCGCGGGAGAGGGGCCGGAGCGGGACCACCTGCAGCGGCTGGCCCGCGAGCGCGGTCTAGACGGGCGGGCGACGTTCGCGGGACGGGTATCCGAGCAGGAGCTGGCGGACCTGTATGCCCGCTGCCTCGCCGTCTACTACGCGCCCGTCGACGAGGATTTCGGGATGGTGCCGTACGAGGCGTTCCTCGCTCAGAAGCCGGTCGTGACGACGACGGACGCGGGTGGCCCGCTCGAGGTCGTCGGCGATCGCGAGACCGGGTTAGTCTGCGAGCCCACGGCCACCGCGGTCGCCGAGGCCTTTGTCTGGCTCCGAGATCACCCCGACGAGGCCAGAAAGTGGGGCCGGGCCGGCCAGCGCGCCGCCGAGCAGCTCACCTGGGACGCCGCAATCGACCGTCTGCTGGCGTGAGGGTCGCGTACTACTCGCCTCAGCCGCCAGAGCGGTCGGGGATCGCCGACTACAGCGCGCTCCTCCTGCCGGCGCTGACGGAGCGGATCGACGTTGACGTCGTCCGGCGAGGCACTCGCAGGCTTCGTAGGCGAGCGGACATCTCGCTCTACCACCTTGGCAACGACCCCGACGCGCATGGCTGGATCGTCGAGGCTCTCCGCCGCCGTCCCGGCATCGTCGTTCTGCACGATTTCGTCCTCCACCACCTTGTGGCGGGCATGACTCTCGGCCGCGGCGACGGAGGTGGTTATCTCGATGCGATGCAGCGGGAGGCCGGGCCGGTGGGGCGAATGCTTGCGCACGGCGTGATCGACGAGCTCCTGCCGCCGCTCTGGGAGGAGCGGGCTGCCGAGTACCCACTCGCAGGCGAGGTGCTCGGGTCCGCAGACGGCCTGATCGTCCACTCCGGCTACGTCGAGCAACTCGTGCGCGACTCGGGCTACCGACAGCCGGTCTGGCGTATTCCGCACCCGGCCTGGCCTACGCCCGCCGAGATCGCCCCCGTGGAGCTCCCCGAAGGCCGGACGATCATCGGCTGCTACGGGCACCTCAACCCAGCGAAACGGCTGCCGCAGTTGCTCGAGGCCTTTGCGCTCTTGCGCCGCCGGGTGCCGGAGGCCCTGCTCCTGCTGGTGGGCTCCCTTTCGCCCGGGCTTGACCTCGACCCCGTCTACGACCGCCTCGGATTGCGGCCGGGCGAGGACGTGATCCGGGTCGACTACGTCGACGAAGCCCGGCTCTGGTCGCTCCTTGCTGCCTGTGAGGTCTGTGTCAACCTCCGGTACCCGACGATGGGCGAGACCTCGGGGGTCGTCGTCCGGGCGCTCAGCCTGGGCCGGCCGCTCGTGGTCAGCGACGTGGGCTGGTTT
>JALYLK010000311.1 GCA_030774275.1 Actinomycetota bacterium | reverse complement strand
GAACAGCTCGCGAAACTCCCGTTCGTCCTGCGCGAGCGGCCTGTCGCCTCCGCTCACTCGCTGCCAAGCCGTCTCGACGTCGACTTCGACCAGCACGGTCGTTGCGCGCGACCGCAATGCCTCGCGGATCGCCGGCGTCTCGACCGCACCGCCGCCGAGAGCGATGACGGCCGGCGGCTGCATGAGAGCTTCAAGCGCGACCCGCTCCTCGACCTCGCGGAAAACCCCTCGCTCGAACAGCGTTCGGATCGAGCCTTCACTCGCCTCGATGCGCGCATCGACATCGACAAACGGCCGGTGCAGCCGCGCGGCAACCTCCCGGCCCAGCGTCGACTTGCCGGCGCCCATGAAACCGATCAGGGCGATGTGCCGGTCTAGCGCTGGTGCCAGTCGATCCGCTCCAGATACGCCTTGTGCGCGGCCAGGAAGTCGCCGAGCGCGTCGCCGCCGAACTTCTCGCGGGCCGCCCGCGCGAGCTCCCAGGCGACCGCCGCCTCGGCCACGACCGCCAGCGCCTCGACGGCGGAGACGTCGCTCCGCTCCACGAGCGCCTCTCCCGGCTCGCCGGTCTCGAGATCGACCGAGGCAAGCGGCTGCATCAAGGTGGGCAGCGGCTTCATGGCGGCGCGGACAACGAGCTCCTCGCCGTTGGAGACCCCGCCCTCGATCCCGCCCGCGCGATTGCTCGTCCGGTGCAGACCTCCCTCGTCGCGGACGATCTCGTCGTGGGCTTCCGAGCCGCGCAGCTCGGCGAGCCCGAAACCTTCGCCGATCTCCACACCCTTGACGGCCTGGATCCCCATCAGCGCCGCGGCGAGCCGGGCATCGAGCCGCTCTTCTTTCGTCGCGTACGAGCCGAGCCCGGGCGGCACGCCTTGGGCACGCACCTCGACGACGCCGCCGAGGGTGTCTCGCTCCGCGCGCGCTTCTTCGACCTCGATTTCGTCGGCACCTGCCTCAGCTCGCGCCTCGCCCCGTACGGCGACGCCGATCTCCGCCAGGAGCGCTTTCGCCACCGCGCCCGCCGCGACCGAAACAGCCGTCTGACGCGCGCTCGCGCGCTCGAGCGCGTCGCGCACGTCCGCGAGCCCGAACTTCTGCGCACCGGCCAGGTCGGCGTGGCCGGGACGGGGCAAGGTGACCGCCTTCGTCCCTTTGCCTTCCGGCTCGCCCTCGGGCGGCCAGGGGCTCATCCCCCAGGCCCAGTTCTTGTGATCGCGATTGCGGACGACGAGCGCAAGCGGCGTGCCGAGCGTCCTTCCGTGCCGAAGACCGGCCAGCACCTCGACCTCATCATGCTCGAGCTGCTGCCGAGGGCTGCGGCCGTAGCCCTGTTGGCGCCGGCGCAGGTCGGCATGTATCGCGTCGTGGTCGAGGACAAGGCCTGCGGGAAGCCCGCTGAGGATCGCGACCAGTGCGGGACCGTGCGACTCCCCTGCCGTTGTGAGGCTCAACATCAGGCGGAGCGTACTGCGGCCCGCATCACGTCTACCGGCGGCGGCACGCCGGTCCAGAGCTCGAACGACGCAGCACCCTGGCGGACGAGCGCCTCGAGCCCGTCGACGACCTCGCAACCAGCACCGCGCGCCGCCTCCACGAGTGCCGTCGGCCGGCCGTCGGCCCGGTAAGCGAGATCCACCACCGTCTGCCCCGGGCGCGGCTGGACGAGCAGCTCGTCGCGAACCGGCGTCGCGTTCACGACCAGGTCGGCGGCCGAGGCGTCCGGCGGCCACTCGCCGTTACGCGAGAACACCCGCACCTCACCGGGGAGCGCCGCCTGCAGCGCCTCCGCCGCCCCACCGGCGCCGATCAGGCAAACGCGAGCCGCCTCGATGCCCGTGACGATCGCCTGGTCCGTGTTGAAGCCGAGGATGCGGCCGTCGCGGAAGACGAGCGTGTTCACGGACCGTCCCTGCGCCTCGTCGCAGAGCTCGGCAGCCGCCGCCTTATGAGGAGCGGTGACGTTCGCGCCCGCAAAGCCGAGCGTTACGAGACCGTGGATAGCGGCCTCCAACCCTTCCGGCGCCACCTCGCAGGCCACGTAGGCCCAGTCGAGCGCACGTGCTGCGAAGGCGGCGTTCTGCATCCGGGGCGACAGCGACTCGGCGACCGGCTGCCCGAGCAGCGCGACGAGCCGCGTCGAGCCCGAGATCAAAATCCGTGTGCGTTCTTGTAGTTGTTGAAAGCCTGCTCGCTGGCCGTGAAGAAGTGGTGCACCTTGTCCGGCTTGCGGACGAAGTAGAGCCAGTCGCCGGCGACCGGGTGCGCGGCCGCCTGAATCGAGGCGAGCCCCGGATTCGCGATCGGCGTCGGCGGTAGCCCCAGCAGCCTCCGCGTGTTGTATGGGTTGTTCGAGTTCAGCTGGGATTCCAGCAACGATTGCGTCCCCGGAACATTGAAGCCGTAGCGAACCGTCGCGTCGATCCCCAGCGGCATCCGGTGGTGAAGCCGGTTGTAGATCACGCGGGCGATCTTTGGCCGCTCCTCAGGAGCGACCGCCTCCTTCTCGATCATCGAGGCGATCGTGAGCACGTCATACGGCGTCAGGTTCTTCGAGCGGGCGTACGCAAGGTTGATCGTCGCCCAGTTCTTCCGGAAGGCCTTCAGCTGCGCCGCCATCAGCTCCCGGGACGTCGTGCGTGCGGTGAACTGGTAGGTCGCCGGAAACAGGAAGCCCTCGAGCGGCCGCCGGCCGAACCCCGGGATGAGGCGTTTACCGGCGGTCACGGCGAGATAGGAGCGCTCGCTCAGCAGCGGGGTGCGGCCGCGCTCGTGCGCGGCGATCTGGGCGACGCTCTTCACTCGGTTCGCCATGTCGCGGCGGGTGAATCCCTCCGGGAAGACGACCCGGAACGGTTTCGCGGCCACAGCCACGGTTGGCGTCTGCTTGCCCCCGCCCCGGTCTCGGACCTGCGCGATCGCGAAGCCGAGCCCGATCAGGGCGGCGAGTAGGACGAACAGGGCGGCAAGCCGCCGCCTCATGATCACCGGACGCGGTGCCCGCTGCCGCTCTGGACGGCGGGGCTGCGGCGCGATTACTCCCCGCTTCTGCTCGACCACGCGAGGTAACTCGTCAACAGGTGTGCCGCTGCTCGGGCATCCGGCGGCAGGTTACGGCTTCCGGGGTCCTGCTCGGCGAGGTCCGTCGTGAAGCGCTCGTCGAAGCCCTCGACCGGTACATCGATGGCTCGCCGGAGCTGGTCTACGAACCGCTCGGTCTCGACCGCCTGCTCGCCACGCTCGCCGCGAAGCGTCAGCGGGACGCCGACGACAACGCGCTCGGCGCCCTCGCTCGCAATCAACTCGACGAGCCGCTCGAGGCCGGCCTCGGTGCCCGCACGCTCGATCACGCCTATCGGTCTAGCAAGTGTGCCGGTCGGGTCCGAAACAGCGACTCCCGTTCTCGCTGAGCCGTAATCGAGTGCGACGACCTTCACGCGAGCGCGGCTCGCAGGGCCTCCTCGGCCCGCTCGAGTGCCGCGTCGAGCTTGCCAGGATCCTTGCCGCCGGCGCGGGCCATCGTTGCCCGCCCGCCACCGCCGCCGCCGACCTCGGCGGCCGCGGCCTTGATCACCTCGACCGCGTCGACCTTGCCCTCGAGTGAGCGATCGAAATTCGCGACGAGATGTACCCGGCCGTCCTCGCTGCCCCCGAGTACGACCGCGGCGGGCTGCCGCTCCTGCTTGATCCGATCGGATTCCTCCAGGAGGGCGTCCATCGTCACGTCGCTCATCCGGCCGACGTACACGTTGACGCCGCCGATCTCCTCCTCGCTGCGCGGTGCCACCTCGGCGCGCTCGGTCGGCGCCGTCTTCCGTTTCGCCTGCTTGCGCACTTCCGCCAGCTCGGCGCGGAGCTCGTCGCCCTCGTGCGCCCGTTCGTTCAATAGGGCGAAGGCCTCGCCGGCCGTGACCGCCTCGATCCGTCGGGCTCCCGAGCCAACCGAGCTCTCCGAGACGATCACGAAGGGGCCAACCTCCGCAGTCGCGCGCACGTGCGTCCCGCCGCAGAGCTCTCGGGAGTAGCCGTCAACCTCGACGAGGCGAACCTCCTCGCCGTACTTCTCACCAAAGAGCATCATCGCTCCGAGCTTGCGAGCCTCGGCGATCGGGGTCACAAACGTCCGGACGGGACGGTTCTCGAAGACGACCTCGTTTACCCGCCGCTCGACCTCAACGCGTTGCTCTGGGCTGAGCGCCACGGGATGCGTGAAGTCGAAGCGGAGCTTGTCGGGACGCACCGCGGAGCCGGCCTGGCGGACATGATCGCCGAGGAGGTCCCGCAAGGCCTGGTGCAGCAGATGGGTCGCCGTGTGGTTGGCCATAGTCGGATAGCGGACAGCCCAGGGCACCACGGCGCGGACGCGATCCCCGACCGCGAAGCCCTCACCCGCGAAGGTCAGCACCTGGTCGTCACCGAAGCGGGTCGCGCGGACGAGCTCAGCACGAGCTCCGGTCTCCTCGTTCTCGATAAAGCCAACGTCGCTCACCTGGCCACCGCCCTCCGGATAGAACGGCGACAGCTCCAGCTTCGCGTCGAAGAGCCCCTCATCGCGCTCTCTGTACGCGATGATCGCAGTCAGAACCTCGGTTCGCTCGTAGCCGACGAACTCGGTGTGCCCCTCGAGCGGCTTCACGTCGAAAGCGGCCCCGGCGCGCGAGATCTCGCGGTGCCGGTCCATCTCGCGTTCGAACTCTTCGAGATTGACGGTCTGGCCACGTTCCCGCGCAAGCTCGACAGTGAGCTCGATCGGAAACCCATACGTCGCTTGGAGGACGAAGGCCTCTTCGCCGCTGATTTCCCCTTTCGCCGCGGCCTCCTCAAACAGCTTCATGCCACGATCGAGCGTCTCCGCGAAACGCTCTTCCTCGTCGCTCAAGACTCGGTGTATCTCGTCGCGGCTCGCGCTGAGCTCTGGATAGGCCTCGTCCATCTGCGCAATCACTGTGTCGGCGAGTTCGGTGAGGAACGGCCCCTCAAGCCTGATCCGCATGCCGTGCTGCGCGGCGCGCCGGATGATCCGTCGAAGGACATAGCCGCGTCCCTCGTTCGACGGAGTGACGCCGTCGCCGACCAGAAAGGTCATGCCACGCCCATGGTCGGCGAGGACCCGGTGAGCCTTCGTGGCGTCGGGAGATGCGTCGTACGCGACGCCCGATCTGGTTTCGATCCAGTCCATGATCGACCGGTAGCCATCGGTGTCGTAAACCGAGATCACGTCCTGAAGGGTCGTCGCCGCGCGTTCGAGGCCCATTCCCGTGTCGATGTTCTGTTTCGGGAGCGGCGTGAGCGTTCCGTCGGCGTGAAGCTCGTACGTCATAAAGACGAGATTCCAGATTTCGAGGAAGCGCTCGCACGCACATCCGGGCTGGCACTCCGGCCGGCCGCATCCGTGGTCAGGACCGCGGTCGTAATAGATCTCCGAGTCCGGGCCGCACGGCCCTGGGCCGCCGACCGACCAGAAGTTCTCGGAGCTCGGCAAGGCGACGATTCGTTCTGACGGCATACCGATCTTTTCCCAGAGCTGGATCGTCTCCTCGTCTGGCCCGAGCTTCAGCTCGATGTCGCCCGCGTGGACACTCGCCCAAATCCGCTCCCAGTCGAGTTGCATGCGGTCCCGGATGAACTCGGTCGCGAACTCGACCGCGCCCTGCTTGAAGTAGTCCCCGAACGAGAAGTTCCCCAGCATCTCGAAGAAGGTCAGGTGATAGGTGTCGAGCCCGACCTCGTCGATGTCGGGCGTCCGGAAGCACTTTTGCACCGTCGTCGTCCGAGGTGCAGGCGGTGCTTCACGGCCAAGGAAATACGGCATCTGAGGCTGCATGCCGGCGCTCGTGAGAAGCGTCGATCGATCGTCCGCGCGAGGAATTAGCGAGGCCGACGGACGGCGTACGTGGCCCTTCTCCTCGAAGAAGGAGAGAAAGCCCTCGCGTAACTCGGCGGTCGTCCGCATCGCGATTGATTCTAGGCGCGGCCGGACAGGCCTCCGCTCCCTCGAAGGCGGTGGCTCGGTCGAGGGAAGTTCCGCGTGTAAACGGAGCCCCAGCCGATCATAGAAACACGGTGGTTGCCGCCCGACCGCTGCCGCAGTGATCAGCGACAGCCGGCGCCTTCGCCCTACCGGGCCGGCACACCAGGAGGAAGCAGAAATGAAACGAATTTTCGTCCTTGCCGTGGCGGCGATCGGACTGGTCCTGCCCGCGGCCGCGAACGCCGGCGCATTTCAGGGCGTCGTGATCGCAAAGAACCCGAAACGCCAGGCCATCGTGACGACTTCCGCGAACGGGACCGTCCGTACCGTTCGTGCTCCGAAGTCGCTTCGCAAGATCGGCCTTGGTGCTTTGGTTGCAGTGCAGGCCCGCCAGCTCCCCGACGGAACCTTCGCCGCCACCGTCGTCAGGCAGATTCGTCGCGTCAGGCAGGCCCACGTCCACGCGACAGTCGTCAAACGCGCCGGGAAGAAGCTCTTTCTCTCGGCGGGGAACAGCGTCTTCGCGTTCGGTCTACGCGCCGGGGCCGGAGCCAAGCTGCGCCCGGGCGACCGCGTCACCGCCGCCGGCAGCTTCGGCAAGGCGCAGCTCTTCTGCGACGACGTCAAGCCCATCGGCCACGCCGACCAGTTCGAGCTGGAAGGGATCTACCTCTCGACCGCAGAAGGCGTGCTCAGCCTCGCGGTGCACAGCCGCGGTCTCGTCAAGGTCACCGTCCCGGACAGCGTCGACCTCCCAACGCTGAAAGCGGGCGACGAGGTCTCGCTGGTCGCGTCCGTCGAGTCCGACGGGACGTTCACGCTCGTCAGCCTCGACGACGAGGATGCCAGCGACAGCGGCAACGCTGACGGCGTCGACATGGGCGACAGCGGATTCGCCGTCAGAGGCGTGCTCAGCTCCCTCTCTCCCACGTCAGTCGGCGTCCGTGTCGAAGGCCACCCCGAGCCCGTACGCTGCTCGGTTCCCCCGGCGACCAACCTTTCGGGCTTCGCGGTGGGCCAGTCGGTGGAGATGAGCTGCAAGGTCAAAGACGGCGAGTTCGTGCTGGTCAAGCTGCGCTCGCACACCGCAGGCCTTCCCGGTGACAACAACGGCTCGCTCGATCTGAACGGCTCCATCACCGCGCTCAGCTCGACGGCGGTCACCGTGGCCGTTTCGGCCGAAGCGGCCCCCTCCGTCAGTCAGGAGGGCCACAACGCTTCGTGCGCCCTGCAGCCGGGCGAGGATCTCCGCGGCTTCGCCGTCGGAGATGCCGTAGAGATCCAGTGCGAATACAACAAGACGCTCGGGAAATACGTGTTGACCGGGCTCTCGTCGGACAACGCCACGCTCTCCTACGGCGACGCCGGTCTGGCAGGGTGGTTCGATCTGACTGGAGTCCTCCAGTCGATCCGCTCGGACGGTGTCGGAATCCAGGTCGACGGTCACCCGGCGCCCGTCAACTGTGCGATGCCGGCCGGAACGGATCTCTCCGGCTTCGCGCTCGGAGACACCGTCGAGCTGCAATGCAACTTCCACGACGGCAAGTTCAACCTCGCGTCGTTGAGCTCAGATAGCGCCGAGCTGACGCTCGAGTAGTCGTTTTCGAAGGCGGGCCGGCTACCAGAAGCCGGCCCGCGCTATTCCGCCAGGCGCTGGCTCTCGGCGTCGACGGCGATCTCCTCGCGGATCTTCTCGAGCGAGCGGCGGATCAGCCGCGAGACGTGCATTTGCGAGATACCGACCTGCTGCGCGATCTGAGACTGCGTCAACCCTTTGAAGAAGCGCAGGTGGAGAATCGTCCGCTCGCGGTCGTCGAGGACGCGAAAACCCGGTTCGAGGATGGCGCGATCCTCGGACACCTCGTACTCGTGCTCCTCGGTGCCGAGGGACTCGAGCGGGTCGAGGTCGCCGTCGTCGTCCTGGCCGCCCGGGCCTGCCGAGAGCGAGAGCGAGCTGTAGGCGCGTCCGCTCTCGAGCGCCTCGAGCACTTCCTCCTCCGAGACTCCTGCGGCCTTCGCGAGCTCGGCAATCGTCGGCGAGCGCGAGAACTGGACGGTCAGCTCCTCGATCAGTCGCGAGAGCTGGATGTTCAGCTCTTGGAGCCCTCGCGGTACGCGGACGGACCAGCCCCGGTCACGGAAGTGACGCTTGATCTCGCCGATGATGTTCGGAGTCGCGTAGGTCGTGAGCTCGACGCCGCGGCCGATGTCGAAGCGGTCGATCGCCTTGATCAGCCCGATCGCGCCGATCTGGACGAGGTCTTCGAACTGCTCGCCGCGATAGGAATAGCGCCGGGCGAGCGAACGAACGAGCGACATGTACTGCTCGATCAACTGCTCGCGCGCGGCAAGGTCACCCTGTTCGTGATATCGGCGCAGGAGAGCCTTGTCTGTCTTCTGGGTCACGTGGCGCTTTCGACTTTCTGTACGCGCTTCTCCAGCGCGATCCAGTCGCCGTCCTCACGCTCGACCGCGGCGAAGCTGTCGACGACGGTCTCCAGGACTCGTCGTAGCCCGACGCGGTCGTCGGGGCCTTCCAGGTCGGCGCGCAGCCCGTCACCATGCAACGGGCCGATCACGGCCTTGACGGCGTCAGCCCCCACTTCGAGCTCGACCGTCAGCTCATCCGCGTCGCCGCGCCGTTCGAGCACCGTTTCGAGCGCGATGCCCAGATCGTCGACGACCTCGTAGCTGAAATTGAGCCGGGCAGCGACCCCGGCCAAAACGAGCTGGGCGACGCTCTCGAAACCCTCGTCGCGAGGGATCGTGAGGACGATCCGGTCCGGCGTCACAGCAGCCCTGCTCCCACCACGACATTCTCCTCGTACAGAACCACCGCCTGCCCCGTGGCGACCCCGTACGCGGGCGCGTCGAGCATCAGCCGGAAGCCGTGTTCGGTCTCGTCCACTGCGGCCGGGACCGCGGGAGACCGGTACCGCCATTTGACCTCGGCGCGCTTCACCGGAACGTACAACCGTCCGCGGGCGGAAATCGCTTCGATCGCCAGCGACTCATGTGGCCCGACGACGACGGTATTGGCGCAGGGATCGGTGCGCAGGACGTAGAGCGGCTCGGCCGCCGAGACGCGGAGCCCACGGCGCTGGCCAGGCGTGTAGCGCCAGAAGCCGTCGTGGTTGCCGAGGTGTCGGCCCTGCTCGTCGACGATCTCGCCCTCTGCCTCCTCGACGCCGTGGCGCGTGACGAAATCCCGGTAGTCGCCGCCGCCGAGGAAGCACGCTTCCTGGCTCTCCGTCCGGCGTGCCGCAGAAAGCCCTGCGCGCGCGGCCTCGGCGCGCGTCTCCTCCTTCGTCTGTTCGCCGAGAGGGAACCAGATGCGGTCGAGCAGCCGCGGGTCGAGGCGGGCGAGCATGTAGGACTGGTCCTTCTCGGGATCGCGGGCGCGCGCCAGTAGCAGCCGGCCGCGGTGCTCGACGATCCGGGCGTAGTGGCCGGTCGCCAGTCGCGAAGCGCCGGCGCGCTTCGCGAACGCCAGCAACTCCGCGAAGCGAAAGCTCCCGTTGCAGCGGATGCACGGATTCGGCGTCTCGCCGCGCGCGTAGCCGCGAATGAAGGGGGCGACGACCGCGCGCCGGAACTCCTCGCGCAGGTCGAGCGTGACGTGTGGGAAGCCGAGTGTGTGACACGTCTCCCGCGCCGCGATCACGGCCTCCGGAGAGCAGCACGCACGCTCGGAGTCCGGCGCCGCAGGATCGATCCAGAGCCGCAACGTGACGCCAATCGCCCGTGGCCCTGCGCGCAGAAGGGCGACAGCGCTGTCGACGCCGCCGCTCATCGCGACGGCAACGCGGCCCGGGTCCGGCGCCGCCCGAAAGACCTGCCCGAGGGCGTTCGCCAGTGCGTCGGCCGCGAGTGTCTCGCCGGGCACGGCGGCCGCTTCCAGGAGTGTCATGCCTGTGAGCGGCCGCTTCAACCCTTTGGCGTCGGCTTGAACGATCCGGTCACCCTCGACCGTAAGCCGAACGAGCGCGAATTCACCCTCGCGCGACGAGTCCCCCACGACCTCAATCACGATTGCAGGCTAGCTCGGAGGCTCGCTGTCCGCCCCCCGCCGAAAATGCGTAGCATTTTCGGCGGCGAAAAGCGTGCCCCACCCTGCCGGTGCTCCGCGCCCGTAGCGAACCTGGCACTGCCAGGTGGGTGCCTTGCCGACCTCGGGCAACGCCCTAGCCGAACGCAGGCTCCCTTTCACTTGGTGTTGGTTCTACTTTGAGAACGCAGAGCTCGCACAGGGTCGAGCACGAAACGCAGCTTAGCGGGCGTACACCCACTTGATGCGCTGGATTCCCTCGAGGCCGAGGTCGTCCGCAAGCGCCGGCGTCACGTCGAAGCGCCGGCCTGGGACGACGGGCCGCCGGGCCACGACTTGCGTGAGGATCCGGTCGCTGCCGCCGAAGGAGACGAACAGCTTGACGTTGCAGGGGAGCACCGAGTCGACGACTCCGCGTGTACTCGGTCTCAGCATCACGCCACAATCCGTCCGCGTGCCGTAGTGGACCGGCCGCGCTCCGGCAAGGGCCGTGTACCAGCCGCCACCCGGAACGGAGACCGGGTTCAGATGTCCACCGGCATTCGACCCGCGCGGCGAGGTAACGGCGAGCGCAACCACCGCGGCGAGCAAAGCGACTCCGGCGAGAGCGACTTCCCGTTGCGCCAGCGCGGGGTTCAAATCGATGCGTAGAGGAGCTCGCCGAACGAGTCGCGCACGATCGGATCGAAGCTCAGCGGTAGCTCGCCGTGGGCGTTCGCGAAGGGCCGCAGCTCCAGCAACAGAAATCCAAGCTCCTCATCGAGCGTGGAATCCTGTCCCTCGGCGTCTCGGGCCAGTTGCTCGAGCTCCCAGACGTTCCACTCTCGGGGCTCTCCGCGATCCCTCGGCAGATTGGTGACGACCGAGTCCGACACTTGCCCGCCCAAACGCTCTGACTCCGACTCGGTTCGGGCCTGCGCGACTGCTCGGAGCTCCGGGATTGGCGCCCCGGTATCGGGTGCCAGCGGTTCCGGGTCGGGAGCCGGCGGCGCAGGCTCCGGGGGAGGCGGCTCTGGCTCGGGCAGAGGAGTGGGCGGGTGCTCGCTTGAGCGCCGGCCGCTGTGCAGCATTGAAGGAACGCGGACCCTCATCCGCGGGTCTGCTTCTCGTGTTCGGGCTTGTCGAAGAGACTGGCGACCTCATCCGAGGCGCGGTCGGTCCGCTCGGACGCCGGCAGCAGGCGAACGTGCTTCGGCACCTCGATCTCCGGAGCATCCATTTCGACAGCTTCACTCTCGCGGCGGCGAAACCAGCGGCGCTTGCGCGTAGGCTCGACCGGCTCGACCGGCTCGAAGGTCGGACGAGCGGGCTCTGCAGCTGCGGGTTCCGGTTCCGGCTCGGACTGGACTTCCGGGGCAGACTCGGGCTCCTGCACAACCACCGCGACCGGTTCGACCCGCTGGGAAATGATGGTGGCTGCCTCGATCTCGATCTCCACCTCGACCTCGGGCTCAGGTTCGGGCTTCCGCACGGGCTCCGGGCCCGACTCGACAGGAGACGCCAGAGGCGCGGCGACAGGCTCCGACCGCGGCGCCGCAACAGGAACGTAGTTCGGCCGACGCCAGGGCGGCGCGGCCGCCCAGATCCGGTCGGCGGTCAACTCGAGCAGGGCGACCACCAGCCAGCCGCCCGCCATCACGAGCACGATCCACTTGGCGGCGAGGTCCGCATAGGCCGCCCCGACTGCAAGCGCAATCAGGAAGAGCGCTTCGATCGAAAACCGCGGCCCCAATCGTCCCGGCATAACGCCAAGAGCCTAGCGCTCGTCGAGCGAGGCTTACGCCGAGTCCCGGCCGTCCGGCTCGTCGTCGGGAGCCGCGGCAGGCGGTTCTGCCTGAACCGGCACCGAGCGGGAAGGCGGGGCGACTGTAGGCGGGGTCGGTGCAGCGGACGAAGAGGACAGCTCGGCGCCACTCGAGGAGGCAGCCGGCCCGCGGCTCGCCTCGGTTGCGGCCTGCGCAGCCTCGACGATTTTCGCGGCCACGCTGCCGATCGCCTCGTCACCGAGTCCGGCGGCGGCCAACAGCTGTTCGGCTCCTTCCTGGGCACGAGCCATCACCGCTGAGGCCTGTGCCCGCGCCCACTCGAGCGTCTGTTCGACCTCGGCACGGGCAGAATTCGTCAACTCGGTCGCCTGGTGGCGGGCCTGCTCGAGCAGCCTGTTCGCACGAGCCTCGGCCTCGCGGATCTCGGCAGTCGAGTGCCGCTGTGCCTCCGCCTGCGCCTCACGAGCCTCGTTGCGCGCCGCGTTCAGGATCTCGGCGCGCTGGCGCTCGCTTTCCTGACGGAAGCGCTCGACCTCGTGCTCGCGCTCCTGCAGTTCGCGCTGGCGACGGCTGACCTCCTCCTCGGTGCGGCGGACCTGCGCAGCCGAGGCCGTTTGCGCGTCGCGCTCGATCGTGTCGGCCATGTCGGCGGCCGCGCGGATCATGTGCAACGCGTCCATGCGGACGGCGTGCCCGCTTGGC
This sequence comes from Actinomycetota bacterium, assembly GCA_030774275.1. GTDB lineage: Bacteria > Actinomycetota > Thermoleophilia > Gaiellales > Gaiellaceae > 13-2-20CM-68-14. The sequence goes on along the minus strand of JALYLK010000311.1, from coordinate 4,397 downwards.
TCGACCTGTCCGCCGCGAGCCGCGGCCTGCAGCACGCGCAGCTGCACCTGGAGCTGCGTCGTGTGGCGTCTGAAGGACTCGAAAGCCTCCTTGACGCGCTCGGGGTCGTAGCCGCCGTCGGGGAGAGTCGGCAGCTCCTCGACGTTCGGAAGCGGCGTCAGCGACGCCTGTTGTCCTCTTTCGCTGGCCATCAGCTCGGAAAGTATGGCCGCTGCATCGGTCGCCTCGTCATCAGCGCCTACTCCTTCTCCACCACCACGGCGATTCCTAGCTCGGCGAGCTGTTCCGGCGGAACCTCCGTCGGGGCGCCGGTCATCGGATCGACGCCGGCCTGGTTCTTCGGGAAGGCGACGGTGTCGCGGATGTACGGCTCGTCGAGAAGCGCCATCGAGAGCCGGTCGATCCCCGACGCGATCCCCCCGTGTGGGGGCGCGCCCATCGCGAGGGCGTCCAGCAGGAAGCCAAATTTCGCGCGCTGCTCCTCGGGCGAGATGGCGAGGAGGTCGAAGATCTTGGCCTGCAACTCCGGCTCGTGAATCCGGAAGGATCCGCCGGCGATCTCGATCCCGTTGGCCACCAGGTCGTAGGCGACGGCGCGCGCAGCGCCGGGGTCGGAGTCGAGTAGCGCAAGGCTCTCATCGTTCGGGCGCGTGAACGGGTGGTGCTCCGCCTTCCAACGTTCTTCCTGCTCGTCCCACGTCAGCAGCGGAAAATCGGTCACCCAGAGAAAGCGCCAGGCGTCGCGGTCGATCAGGTCGAGCTCCCGGCCGAGGTGGAGCCGGAGAGCACCGAGCACGCGCGCGACCATCGCCGGCTCGTCGGCCGCAAACAGCACCGTCGTTGCAGGATCCGAGCGGAACGCATCGAGCTCCTCTTGCGAGAGGAACTTGGCGATCGGCGAGCGGACCTCCCCTTCCTCGTCGTAGACCAGGTAGGCAAGGCCCTTCGCCCCCCACTCCTTCGCGATCCCTTCCAGCCGCTCGAGGTCGGCCCGCGAGAACTCCTGCGGCACGCGGATGAAGCGCACGGCCGGCGCGTTCGCGAACACGCCGAACTCCGAGCCGCGGGTCAACGCGGTCGCGTCCTCGATCTCGAGCCCGAAGCGGAGATCCGGCTTGTCCGAGCCGTAGCGCGCCTGCGCCTCGTCCCAGGTCATCCGTTGGAATGGCCCCGTCACCTCGATGCCGAGGCAGTCGCGCCAAACGCTTCCCATCGTCTGTTCCATCAGGGCGAAGATGTACTCCTGGTCCGGGAACGCCAGCTCGACGTCAAGCTGGGTCAGCTCCTGCAGGCGGTCGGCGCGGAGATCTTCGTCCCGGAAGCAGCGGGCGATCTGGTAGTAGCGCTCGAAGCCGGAGATCACGAGCAGCTGCTTGTAGATCTGCGGCGACTGGGGCAGCGCGAAGAAGCGGCCCGGCTGCAGGCGCGTCGGGACGAGGAAGTCGCGAGCTCCCTCGGGGGTCGGCTTGCCCATGATCGGCGTCTCGATGTCCACAAAGCCGGCCGCTTCCATCTCCCGGCGGATCGCCGACACCGCCCGTGCCCGGGTGCGGATGTTCCCTTGCATTCGCTGCCGGCGCAGGTCGAGCCAGCGGTAGCGCAGCCGGAGCGTCTCGTCGACGCCGTCCTCGTCGAGCTGGAACGGCAACGGCGGCGCGGTCCCGAGCACGCGCAGCGTGTCCACCTGGAGCTCGACCTCGCCGGTCGGCAGGTTCGGGTTGACGGCGTCGGGCGCGCGCGCCACGACCTCGCCCTCGGCTTGGAGGACGAACTCGTTCCGGATCCCGTGTGCCTCCTTCGCCGCGTCGGGAGAGCGCTCAGGGTTGACGACGAGCTGGCAGATGCCGGTCTCGTCGCGAAGGTCGACGAAAATCAGCCCGCCGTGATCGCGACGCCGGGCGACCCAGCCGGCCAGCGTGTGCCGCTCGCCGACCTGGTCGCGACGGACTTCGCCCGCACCGAGGTCACGCCAACTCATGCGGACAACCTCTCCGCAAGCTCCTCGAGCGGAACCTCGACGTCCTGCGTGCCGACGGCGCGGATCGTCGCGGTGTTCGGGCCGACGATGACAGTGATGCGCGCACCCAACCGCCCCGCCTGGGTCAGCTGACCCTTGAGCGAGCGACCGGCGTAGTCGGTGTCGGTCGAGCGACCGGCTGCACGAAGACCGGCCATCAGCGCAAGCACGCGTTCGCGGGGAGCTCCCTCGTCGCAGGCAAAGAAAACGTCGACCGGCTCGTCGGCGGGCGACTCGACACCGGCGTGCTCGAGCGCCAGTAACAGGCGCTCGATCCCGGCGCCGAAGCCGACGCCCGGAGTGTGTGGACCGCCGATCTCCTCGATCAACCCGTCGTAGCGTCCTCCTGCGCAGATCGCGCTCTGAGCACCGTGCTCGGGCCCGATGAACTCGAAGACGGTCCGCGTGTAGTAGTCGAGTCCGCGGACGAGCGTTGGCACGAGCTCGTATTCGATCCCATAGGCACCGAGATACGACCGAACCGTATCGAAGTGCTCCCGGCATGGTCCGCAAAGGGACTCGCCGATCTTCGGGGCGTCGTTCAAAGCAGCGCGCACCCGCTCATCCTTCACGTCGAAGACGCGCAGCGGCGTCGTCGCCCGCTTCTGCCGCGCGTCCTCGTCGAGCACGTCGTCGTGCTCGTCGAGCCATTCCGTCAGGCGCGCGATGTAGGCGGGGCGGCACTCCGCATCGCCGATCGAATTGAGCTGCAACCTGTAGTCGGTCACGCCGAGCCGGCGAAGTAGCTCCGAGTAGAGCTGGATCAGTTCGGCGTCGAGCGCAGGGTCGTCGGAGCCGATCGCCTCCAGCGAAGCCTGATAGTGCTCGCGGTAGCGCCCCTTCTGCGGCGCCGCGTAGCGGTAGATCGAGGCGATGGTGTAGAGCTTTTGCGGCTGCGGCTCGCGATGCAGGCCGTGCTGCAGATACGCCCTGCAGATCGGCGCCGTTGCGTCAGCGCGCAGCGTCAGCGAGCGGCCGCTCCGGTCCTCGAAGGTGTACATCTCCTTCTGTACGACGTCGGAACCTGCGCCCGACGTGCGCGCGAAGAGCTCTGTGTCCTCGAAGACCGGGGTCTGGATGCGTCGGTAGCCGTAGAGCGCGCAGAGGCGGTCGATCTCGCCCGTGACGCGTTGCCAGAGGGGCTGTTCGGCCGGCAGGATGTCGTGCGTCCCGCGCGGCGCCTCGAACTTCGGGCTCACGAGGCGCGCAGCTCGGCGAGGAACGGGTTGTGGACGAGCTCGTCGCCGAGCGTCGTCGTCGGGCCGTGGCCAGGATAAACGACCGTGTCGGCTGGAAAGCGATTCGCGAGCAGGCGAATCGAGGCGACCAGCACCTCCCAGTCGCCGAACGGCAAATCCGTGCGGCCGACCGAACCCGCGAAGAGAACATCACCCGAGAAGAGAGAGCCGTCGGCGTAGTACGCGAGATGGGCCGGCGAGTGCCCGGGAACGAGCACTGTCTCGAACGCGATTCCGGCGAGCTGGAGCATTTCGTCGCCCTCGAGCAGGACGTCGGGGGTGTGGGCACGGAGCGGCAGCTCAGCGGGCGCGAAGTCATTGATCCGTTCGAGCGCGATCCGCTCGGCGGCGGCCATGTAGACGGGCGCCGCTGTCGCATCGGCCAGGTCGGCGACGCCGCCGAGATGATCCCAATGGCCGTGCGTGATCAAGATCGCGACGCAGGCCGCGCCCGATCGCTCGAGCCCACGCGCGAGCTTGGCCGCATCTCCGCCGGGATCGATGACGACCACATCGGGAGCGTCGGGGGATGCCCCGACGACGTAGCAATTCGTCCCGATCGGGCCGAGCTCGTAGCGATCGACGGCGAGGCTCATGCCGCCGAGTCTAAGGCGTCGCCTGCGATACCGGCCACGTTAGGATCAACCGCTCTTGCGGAGCTGGAACCTTCACGAGATCGAGGTCGAAGGCGGTAGCCGCTCTCCCGTCGTGCTCGACTCCGACGAGGCGGCCCGCGCGGTCTTCATCGTGCTCGAGCCCGGTCAGTCGCTTGGTGACCATCAGGTCAAAGAGCATGCGTTCGTGCTGGTCGTCGAGGGCAACGCACGCGTCGAGTCCGGTGGTGAGGCGCTCGACGCCGGGGCCGGGACGCTTTGCATGTTCGACCCCGACGAACGGCGATCGGTCTCGACCGATGGCGGAGCGCGAATCCTCTTGTTGCTCGCGCCCTGGCCCGGCGAGGGCCACTATCGCGGCGACGGGCCCTAGAGTCCCTTTCGTAATGGGGCCTCGTCGTCGGGGTGCGATGGTCGGTTCCTGGCAAGGACGCAGGGAGTGCCCGTATCAGCAGATACGGGCGCGACCGAGGACGCGGCCAGGGGCCGTCCAGCGCGGCCCGGCGGCTCAGTGCTTCATTGTGAAAG
>JALYLK010000310.1 GCA_030774275.1 Actinomycetota bacterium | reverse complement strand
GTACTGACGCGTCTGTACGGTCAGGCGGCCGATTTGATACCGGCGAGCCGCAGCAGCAGGCGGCGCGACTCGGGCGGGCCGGGCCAGTGCTCGTGGATCAGGTCGGGAACGCCTGGCCGCAGGAGCCTGCGCAGGACGAGCATGACGATGATCGCGTCGTCGAGTTGTCCGGCGACGGGGATGAAGTCGGGAACGAGGTCGAACGGCATTGCGAGGTAGCCGCCAAGGGCGAGCAGCAGCGCCCGCTGCCGACGAGACACTCGTGGGTCGCACACGAGCCGGCCAAAGAAGATCACACAGTCGGGAACGAAGCCTGCGAAGGCGCGGGCATCGCCGCGTCTTCCGGCGATGACCAGCCCGATCACGGCGAACGCCTCAACAACCTGCTCGACAACGCGCTCCGACACACGCCGCCGGCGGGCGAGGTCGCAGTCAGCTGGCAGCCTCGCGACGGACAAGTGGAGTTCGAGATCCGCGACAACGGCGAGGGAATCGCACTCGAAAACCTGCCCCACGTGTTCGAGCCCCTCTACAAAGTCGAGACGTCACGCAGCCGATCAACAAGCAGCGCCGGACTTGGCCTCGCGATCGCCCGCCGCCTGATCGCAGCCCACGGCCGCACGCTTAGCGCCGACAACGTCACTGGCGATGGCGCCGTCCTTCGCGGAACACTGCCGCAGTCGGCGAACGCCGAGGCCGTCCACGGCGCAGCCGAGAACTCATGACTCGCTTCGACCGCTCTGCCCGGCCAGCGTCGAAGCTCACACGGTCGTCTTCTTTCAGGCGAGACGTCGGCGCACCCACCAGACGGCGAGCGCGAGTAGAGCGATTGCCAGTCCGCCGAAGAGCGCGGCCTCGATGCCTTGGAAGAGCCAGAAGCGGCTTGCCGGCTGCAAGACGTCGGTGTTGAGGAATCCGTGGGCACGCACGCAGTGGTCGAGGCTCGCTTGCGTGCTCGATTTGGTCGCTCGGCAGACGCTGCTCACGGCGACCTGGGGAACAACATGCCCGCTGCTGTCGATCGTCTTCTGGCTGAAGACCCAGGCACCGGGATGGCTTGTGTCGACGCCCGGTAGGGGGAAGTACGTCTTCGTGACCGGGCTGACGAAGTGCTTGCGGACGATGCCGGCGATGATCAGGCGCAGCCCGATGAAGCCGACCAAGGTCGCGGCCATGGCCGGCATCGTCTTCCTGAGTACCGCCCCTGCCGCGATCCCCAGCGCGAGCGCGAAGACGGCGTAGGCGACCGGGACGAGGCCCTGCTGGTCGAAGATGCCGGGTTGGAAGCGATCGCCGGTCGAGCGGTCGAGCGGTCCCAGCCACCAGCTGATCAAGAGCGCGTAGGCGACCGTCAAGAGCAACGTCAGCGTCAGGAGCGCCGCGAGCTTCGAGGCGAGCCAGCGCAAACGGGTCACGCCTTGCGTCCAGACGAAGAGGTGCGTGCCCTGCTCGATCTCGCGGCCGATCAGTGGCGCGCCCCAGAAGAGACCCAGGAGCGCCGGCAGCACCATGAAGAACGGCACGAGCTGTCGCAGGGTCGAGAAGCGGCTCTCAAATGCGGATTGGAGGTTGCCGCAGTCCGGATGTCTGCCCCCGAGGCAACGGCCGAGGCCAGAGTCTTGAAAGACCGAGTGCATGTGCAGCCCCGTCAGCAGCAACAGCAGCGTGATCAGGGCGAGCGTCGCCGTGCCGAACAACGCTTGCTGGCGGTGCTGGCGCCAAATGAGCCAGCTCATCCGTTGGCCTCCAGTCTCGGCGGCAGCGACTGCAGCCGCGGCTCAGGCTGCTCGCCCATGTAGGCCAGCACCAGCTCCTCGAGGTCGACCTCGTGCACCGACTAGGCCGGGTCGACGATCGGCCCGTCGATGCGCACCAGCAGCGTCGACTGACGGTCGGAGTGGCTCTCGCGGACGACCGCGGCGATCCCGGCGCCGGGCGTGACGCGCTTCCGCGGCCCAACCAGCAGCCGGTGCGCGGCGAGCAGGTCGTCGAGGTCGCCGTCGAGCCGCACCTCGGACGCCATCAGCAAGATCAGGTAATCGCAGCTGTGTTCGACATCGGCGAGCAAGTGGGAGGAGAGAACCACGCTCAGGCCGTCCTCGGCGACGGCGTCCATCAGCGCGGTCAAGAACTCGCGCCGCGCCAGCGGGTCGAGGCTGGCGACAGGCTCGTCGAGCAAGAGCAACTCGGGCCGCTTGGCGAGCGCGACGGCGAGCGCGACCTGTGCCCGCTGCCCGCCCGACAGCTCACCGACCTGGCGCTCGAGCGGGATCCGCAGTTTGCCCAAGCGTTCTTGCGCCCAGGCCTCGTCGAAGTGCGCGTTCAGGCGCCGGCCAAGCGTCAACGTGTCGGCGACGCTGAAGTTGCGATAGAGCGGGGAGTCCTGAGCGACGAACCCGATGCGCGGCAAGACACTCTTCGCCTCGCGCGGGTCGCCTCCGAAGACCGCGATCTCGCCGGCGCTCGGCACGAGCACGCCGACCGCCAGCTGGAGCAGCGTCGTCTTGCCGGCACCGTTTGGGCCGACGAGACCGACGACACGCCCGGCCGGCAGCGCGAGCGAACAGTCGCGCAGAGCCCACTGATCGCCATAGCGTTTGCCGAGTCCGCGGGCCTCGAGGACGTTGAGACCGATCACGCGACCCTCGCTGCGGCTTGTTCGCGCAAGGTGCTGTTGACCAACGCCAGGATGCTCTCGTCGTCCAGCCCGGCATCCTTCGCCTCGCGGAGCCAGGGCAGCAACTTGCGGCGGATACGTGGAAGCGTGTCCAGCGGCAGACCGCCCAGCGTGCCGACGACGAACGTCCCCTGACCCGGCCGGCCCTCGGCGAGCCCCTCGTACTCGAGCATCCGGTAGGCCTTCAAGACCGTGTTCGGGTTGACCGCCAGCTGGGCGACGACCTCGCGCACCGTCGGCAGCTGGTCGCCCGTCGTGATCAGCCCCAACCGGCTCGCCTCCTTCACCTGCTCGACGATCTGCAGGTAGGGGGCGAGACCCGAACGGCTGTCGCGGTGAAACTCCATCAGAGCCGGACACCGGTCAATTGATTAACAGAGCAATGTTTTAGCTTCATAGGTAAAGAGACTATTCCGCGGACCTGTCGTTGTCAAGGCGACGAGAGAACAAGAGCGGCACCATCGAGTAGCCGCAAAAACCGGACTGTCGCCCGTGTGGGGTGCGTAAACCCGTCTGTCGTGCTGCTGATGCGTATTTGTGGACGAGTCCGCCGAGACGATCGCGTCGCTGGACGTGCTCCGGATAAGCGGGGCCGGCGAGGCGTGGGCGCCGCTCTGGAGTTGGCGGCGTTAGCACCTACAGGAACTGGTGGGCGACCTCTATCTACCCAGACCCGAAAGGATCACGCTGCGCCTTGCGAGTCACGTAGGAGTTGAAGTGTTTCTCCGAGGGCCAGCGTAAGTTCGCCCCGGCAGGTCGCCAGTCCCGCGCGCACGATGTCGGGAAACCGGGCCTACGATGCCTACGGCGATGGCGAGACCGAGGGAGAGCCTGCTAGCTAAGGCGTCGCGGCTGCTGCGCCGCTCCACGCCGCCAAGTGTGCGCCCGCTCGCCGGAGGTGTGCTTCAGGAACGGCGGCGGAGGCGACGTCGCCGCAGGTGAGCTCCGCCTTGGGGCAGGTTCTGGGGACAGGTTGCAGGCTGAGGGGTTTCAAAACTCTGATTCATGCCCGGGAATGACGCGTTTTCCAGGCGGAACCGGAGTTTTGAAACCCCTCACCGTTCAAGACGCCGGAGGACCTGGCCC
>JALYLK010000309.1 GCA_030774275.1 Actinomycetota bacterium | reverse complement strand
GACAGGCAGGCATTCATCCTCACGATCGCCGCTGCATTCCTCTTCTCTCCGATCATCTGGATGCATTACCTCGCGATCCTGGTCGTCCCGATCGCGCTCACGAGGCGAACGCTTACGCCTCTCTGGTTTGTTCCTCTGGCGATGTGGGCGACCCCTGGCCAGAGCCACGGACATGCCTGGCAGGTCACCCTCGGTCTCTTGGTCTGGGTCGGCGTCCTGGCGGCAAGCTTGCGGCCGACATGGCCCCTGCCGGCATTCCGGCGTCGCCGCGCACCGGTCGCTGCAGCGGTGCCTACGTCCTAGCGAGCAAGTCGCCCGCCGAAGGGGTGGGTGGCCCAAGCCTTTCGCGGGTTGGCAAGAAGCCCGCCACAAGCGACAATCCGACGCGTGGGCAAATCACACGCTTTGGCATGTTCGGGAATCCTGGGTCCGCCTGCGGGCCAGGCTTAGAGGTGGCGACAATGGACCGGGCAAAGCTGCGACCGGGGAAAGTCAGATCTCAGCCCCTGCTGCTGGCAGACGAGAGGGGCGTCGCACTGGTCGAGTTCGCCCTCGTCCTGCCGCTTCTGCTCCTCCTTCTGCTGGGCATGATCGACGTCGGCAAGGCGGTCAACTATTGGAACGACGAGACCCATTTGGCGAACGAGGCGGCGCGGTACGCGGCCGTGAACAACAGCCCGACGAAGAATCCGGACGGAACACCGACGGCGAAGTCTTTGTACTCGGCGATCTTGGGCCAGGCAGATACAACCGAGCTCAAGAACGGTGGCACAACCTCAATTCCGGCTGGGGAAACCATCTGCATCTGGTTTCCGAACAAGCACAGCCCAATCCAACCGGCGGTCGACTTTGCCCCCGGCCAGCCTGTTCAAGTCGTGCTGACTACTCAATATCACTGGCTCAGCTACCTCGCCGGCAAAGCATTGCTTCCGTCCTCGACGCTCAGGGCGACTTCGACCATGCGCCTCGAGCAGACATACAAAGCCGATGGGACCGACGCCTACACCACGGGCATCAACACGGGTCCTGTCATCACGAACGGCTCTGGAACTTGCTCATGAACGTGCGAACGAGATAGGAGGAAATCTCAAAGTGGAGAATCTTGCGCCAAACCGTCTGCTGAAGACCCGTCAGGGGACGATCGTGATCGGAGTCGCAGCAGCCGTCCTGGCGGCGATCCTGCTACTCGTCTACCTGAGCCACTACCGGAACAGCGTCAGAGGCTCGACTGAGCCCGTGACGGTGCTCGTCGCGAAGAGCCTGATCCCGAAAGGGACGTCGGGCACGGCGATTGCGACGAGGAACCTCTTCGTCGTGACCACAATCCCTAAAGGCCAGCTCAAGCTTGGCGCAATCAGCGATTCGGCGGTGCTGAACGGCACGATCGCGGCAGCCGACATCTATCCGAGGCAGCAGCTGACGACCGCAGACTTCACAGCCGCCTCGGTCGGAGCGCTCGCCGCGCAACTCAGCGGAAACTGGCGAGCGGTCGGACTGCCCGCGCTCGACCCCGCCCACGGCTTGGCTCCCGATATCCAGGCAGGCGACCACGTCGATGTCTACGCCCAGTTGAACGGCACGATGGGCCTCGTGTTGTCGAACGTGCTCGTCCTGGCTTCGCCGACCCAAGCAGCTGCCGGAAGCACCGCGCCTATAACGGGCAGTTACATTCTTCGCGTCCCGACTGCGAAAGCACCGAGATTTGCCTACGTGGGGCAAAACGGCGCCTTCTGGCTCGTCCTGCGGCCGGGTCACGGAGCGGCGGCCACGCAGCCGGCGTTCGTGACAGCCAGCAACGCCTTGCTGCACCGGGGGGAACACTAGGTGCAGCATCCGACCAGAACGCTTGTTTCGCTCGACAGCGGCATCGATGAGGAGACGGTCCGTGCGGCTTTGCCCGCGGGCCCCGAGATCCAGATCGTCGGCGTCGTCAGGGGCGTCGACGAGAGCTGGACGACGCTCCAGGAGACGCCGACCGATCTTCTCCTGATCGCCTGCACCGGCTACTCGGAAAGAGCTCTCTTCTTGATCGCCAGCACAGTTCGAGAGCGAGCGGGCCTTCCCGTCGTCGTGCTCGCGCACGCCTCGCCTGACGGCTTCCTGCGCCGGGTCTTCGAGGTGGGCGCTGACGACGTCGTCCGCCTGCCCGAGTCGCCCGAACAGGTCAACTTCACCCTCCAGAAGGTGCTTGCGCGCAAGCGCGCTGCCAGGACGATCGGCGAGAACGGGGATGCGCCGATGATCTGCGTCCTGGGACCGAAGGGCGGAACCGGCAAGACGGTGACGTCGTCGAACCTGGCGGTCGCGCTCGCGCAGGCCGGAAAGTCCGTGTCGGCCGTCGACCTCGACCTGCAGTTCGGCGACCTCGCTCTTGCAATGGGTGTCCGGCCGGAGAAGACCATGTACGACCTCGTTCAGTCGGGTGGCTCCCTGGACGCCGGCAAGCTCGACGCCTACGTGATGCCGCATCCGAGCGGTGTCCGTGTGCTGGTGGCCCCAACCCGCCCCGATCAGGCGAGCTCGATCGGACCCGAGTTCCTGCGCGAGGTGTATCCGCTCCTGCGCGCGACGAGCGACTTCGTCGTCCTCGACAGCTCGCCGGGCTTCACGCCGGAGGTCATCTCCGCGATCGACGCATCGACCTATGTCTGCATGATCGGCACGCTCGACACGCTTTCGCTCAAGAACACGCGCCTGGGCCTCGAGACGCTCGAGTTGATGGGCTACGACTCCGACCGGATCGTCCTGGTTCTCAACCGCGCTGACAGCCGGGTCGGCATCGACGACGACGACGTCCTCTCGGTCGTGGGCAAGCGTCCCGACGTCCGCGTTCCGAGCGACGTGGAAGTCCCGCGTGCGGTCAACGAAGGGATGCCGATCGTGCTCGCCAAGCCCGACTCGGCAGCGGCGGGCGCCTTTCGGGTTCTTGCGGACGAGTTCCTCCGGCGCGAAGGCCAGGAGCCGATTGCGGTGGAGGCTGTTCGCGGGCTGTCCGGTTCCCGGCGCTCGCGCAATGACAACGGCGCGACCCCAGAGGCCGCGCCAAGTGAACCCCGCAAGCGGCGACGTCTGGGGGCAAGGAGGCGCTGATGGAACTTCACGAACGACTGACGACTGCACGGCAAGCACCCCCGCCAGGACGTGACGATCCGTTCGCGGAGATCAAGAACCGCGTGCACATGGCGGTGATCGGAGACCTCGGGCCGCAGTTGTTCAACGTCAGCATGGACCCAGTGGCGCTCCGCGATCGCGTTCTCATCGATATCCGGCGCCACCTCTCCGACGAGCAAGGCATTTCTCGAGACGACCGTGAGCGACTCGCCTCAGCGATCGCAGACGACGCGCTCGGCCACGGCCCGCTCGAGCGCCTCCTCGCGGACGACAGCATCTCCGAGATCATGGTCAACGGCCCCTATGACATCTGGATCGAGCGTCACGGCCGCCTCTTCGATACCAACGTCCGCTTCGACGACGAGTCGCACATGCGGCGGATCATCAACAAGATCGTCGCCGAGGTCGGGAGGCGGGTGGACGAGTCCTCACCGATGGTGGATGCCCGCCTGCCCGACGGCAGCCGCGTCCACATCATCATCCCTCCGCTGAGCCTGAGCGGACCGCTGATCACGATTCGTAAGTTCAGCAAGAAGCGGTTAACCCTGGACGAGCTGATCAAGCTCGGATCGCTTAACCCTGAGTCTGTCGATTACCTCCAGCGCTGCGTGCACGCCGAGTTGAACATCCTCATCTCCGGCGGCACAGGCTCGGGCAAGACGACGCTTTTGAACGCGCTGTCGGCCGCTATCCCCGACGAGGACCGGATCATCACGATCGAGGACGCGGCGGAGCTTCAGCTGAACCAACGCCACGTGCTCCGGCTCGAGTCCCGCCCCAAGAACATCGAGGGGGAGGGCGAGGTGCCGATCCGCGAGCTGGTACGCAACTCGCTGCGCATGCGCCCCGATCGCATCGTCGTCGGCGAGGTCCGTGGCGCGGAGGCGCTCGACATGCTCCAGGCCATGAACACCGGCCACGACGGCTCGCTCTCAACCGTCCACGCCAACTCACCGCGCGACGCACTCGCGAGGGTCGAGACGATGGTCTTGATGGCGGGCTACGACCTGCCGGTTCGGGCGATCCGGCAACAAGTCTGCTCGGCGCTCGACTTGATCGTTCACCTCGAACGGCTCGAGGACGGCTCGCGGCGGGTCACCGCGATCACCGAGGTTCAGCGGATGGAAGCGGAGGTCGTCACGCTCCAGGATCTCTACAAATTCAAGTTTGCCGAGGGGACGGGTGACGGCAAGATCGTCGGCAACCTCGAGTGCACCGGCTTGCGGCCGGCGTCGTTGCACAAGTTCGAGAAGCGCGGCATTTCGCTGCCGCTAACGATGTTTCAGCCTGGCCCCCTGCAAGGCAACGGGACAGCGGAGCGGTCGACGCTGTGAAGCGGCGGCTTGCGATCGGCCTCGGCGCGGCCCTGATCACGGCCGCTGCGGCTGTCCAAGCGGCCGCAGCGGCCGTGCCCGCAGTTCAGCTGACCCCGACCGGAAAGGCCGTGTGGCCCGACCGGGAGCTTGTGATCTCGTTGCGCTCGGGCCAGCGGATTCAGCCCTCTCGCTTCAAGGTGCTCGAGAACGGGCGGCCGGTGCTTGGCGCCAGGGTCGTTCCGTCGAGCGTCGTGCAGGGGACCTTCGGCGCCATGCTCGTGATCGACACGAGCAACAGCATGCGGGGAGGCCCGATCAGAGGTGCGGTGGTTGCGGCCCGCGCGTTCGCCGCACGCCGCAACGTCAATCAGCGCCTGTCAGTGCTTGTGTTCAACTCGTCCAGCGAGCTCCTGCTCCCGTTCACCAGCTCCCAGGCGAGGATTGAGCGGGCGCTCGCCCGCACGCCGGGCCTCGCCTACGGGACACACATCTACGACGCTGTCGGCCAGGCGATTGCGCTTATCCGGTCAGCGGGACTCGAGACCGGGACGGTGGTGCTCCTCTCCGATGGAACGGACACCGGCAGCTCCCTCGCCCTCGACCAGGTGAGGAAGCTCGCAGAAACTGCTCACGTCCGGGTCTTCACAGTCGGTCTGCGCTCACGCACCTTCCGGCCCGCGGCGCTGCAACAGCTGGCGGCCGCTACCGGCGGCTCGTTCTCGGCGGCCGCCAACCCGAAGGAGCTGGCGACCATCTACGACCAGCTTGGCCTCAAGCTGGCCAACCAATACCTCCTCACCTACCGATCGCTCGTCGTGCCCGGGGCGCGAGTTCACGCCACTGTCGCCGTCACCGGCGTCGGCCGAGCAGGCGCCGCCTACGCGGCTCCGGAGCCGGCGACGATCTCGCTTCAGAAGCCGCTGTCGGTCCGCATCTGGCAGTCCTGGGTGACGATGCTTGTCATCTGCTTCCTAGTCGCAGGCTTGGTCGGACTAGGTTTGTTCGTGGCGCTGCGGCCGGCCGGGAGTACCGTTCGCAGGCGCCTGTCCGACTTCGTCACGACGGCGAAGACTAGTGAGAACGCCCGCGAGCCGCTCGCCAGCCGGATCTTCCAGGGCACCGAGCACTCGCTCGAGCAGACCCGCTGGTGGCAACGGCTCAAGGAAGCTCTCGAGCTCGCGGACGTCAAGATTCCGCCGATCCAGCTACTCGTCGGCACTCTCATCCTCACTCTCTTTGTCATGTGGTTAATGGCGGCTGTCATCGCGAGGCCGCTCGCGGTGCTCGGCCTTGCGGTCCCGTTCCTCGTGCGCGGGTTCATCCTGTACAAAATCGAAAGGAAGCGGAGAGCGTTCGGCGACCAGCTCCCGGACAATCTCGACGTCGTGGCTTCGGGTCTACGGGCCGGGCACAGCCTTGTCGGCGGCCTTTCGCTGGTAATCAACGACGCGGCCGAGCCCTCGCGCAGCGAGTTCCGGCGCGTAGTCGCTGACGAGCAGCTCGGCGTTCCGCTCGAGGACGCGCTGAGCGTCGTCGCGCGGCGCATGCAAAGCCGCGACGTCGAGCAGGTGGCGTTGGTCTCTTCTCTTCAGCGGGAGACCGGCAGCAACTCGGCCGAGGTGCTCGACCGAGTGATCGAGAGCATCCGTGAGCGCTCCGCTCTCCGCCGGCTGGTGCGGGGCCTAACTGCGCAGGGACGCCTCTCCCGCTGGATCGTCACGTTCCTGCCCGTCGGCCTGCTGCTCGTGATCACGGCGATCAATCCGACCTATATGAAACCCCTCTTCACGCACACCTCGGGTCGGCTGGTGCTCGCGGTGGGCGTCCTCATGATCGTGGCAGGCTCGCTCGTGATCAAGAAGATCGTGGACATCAAGGTCTGAGGGCGCCGCTGTGATACTCATCCTCATCCTGGGTCTCTTGCTAATGGCAGGTGCCGTAACGCTTCTCCTCCAGGGATGGCGGTTCTCGCAATCCCGTACGACCGAGACGCTCGAGCAAATCGGAGCCTACGGTTTCTCTGCCGAGCGGCAGCTGGAAGCGGCGCCGGCGAACCAAGCGACGGGCAGCGTCGCGCGTATCGCAGATCGCGTGGGCAGTGTCGCGCCCGGCATCCTGACCGGCGGTCAACGTTCGATCCGTGAGCAGCTAATCGCTGCGGGCCTCTACAACACCAGCGCTCGAATGGTTGTCGGCTATCGCATCCTGCTCGGAGTCGGGTTGCCTCTCGGCTGGCTCTGGCTGGCTGCGGCCGCCGGCTTCCCGTTCGCGATGGTCGCGCTCGGCGTCGTCTTCCTCGCGATCGTCGGCTGGATCCTGCCGATGCTCGTGCTGAACCGGCGCGCCCGCGAGCGGACCGCGGCGATCGACTACGAGCTGCCCGAGCTGATCGACCTGCTGGTCGTCACGCTGGAGGCGGGCGTCAGCTTCGTCGCGTCACTGCAGATGGCGGCCGAACGCCTAGCCGGTCCCCTCGGCGTCGAGCTCCGCATCACGCTTCAGGAGCAGCGCATGGGCCTGGCGACGAACGAGGCACTGAAGGGGATGCTGGGACGGGCGGACACGCCCGGGATGAGGACCTTTGTTCGCTCCGTCCTTCAAGGCGAGACGCTCGGCACGTCGACCGGCCAGATCATGCGCAACCTTGCGATCGAGATGCGGAAGCGTCGGCGTTCGCTGGCCGAGGAGCGGGCGCAGAAGGCGCCGATCAAGATCCTCTTCCCGCTCGTCTTTCTCATCTTCCCCGCGATGTTCATCGTTCTGCTCGGGCCCGTCGCTTATTCGATCGG
>JALYLK010000308.1 GCA_030774275.1 Actinomycetota bacterium | reverse complement strand
CGAGGCCCGCCGCCTGCGACAGCTCGGCCACGGCGGGCTGGTCACCTACTCGCCGAAGGTCTTCATTCCGCTGACGAAGCTCTGCCGCGACGTTTGCGGCTACTGCACGTTCGCCCGGCCGCCTCGGCGCGGGGAGCGGGCGTACATGAGCGAGGAGGAAGTGCTCGAGATCGCGCGGGCGGGCGCCGCCGCAGGCTGTCGCGAGGCCCTCTTCACCCTGGGCGACAAGCCGGAGCTTCGCTACCGCGTCGCCCGCGAGGAGCTCGCCGCGCTTGGGTGCTCGACCACGCTCGAGTACCTCGCCAGGTGCGCCCGGCTCGTCCTGGAGGAGACCGGCCTGCTGCCCCATCTCAATCCGGGCGTCCTGTCGCTCGACGACGCGCTCGCTTTGCGCTCGGTCTCGGTCTCGCAGGGCCTGATGCTGGAGACGACCGCCGCCCGGCTCGCGGAACGCGGAGGCCCGCACTGGGCCTCGCCCGACAAGCTGCCGGCTGTGCGGCTGGCGACGATCGAGGCGGCGGGCGAGGCGCGCGTTCCGTTCACGACCGGGATCTTGATCGGGATCGGCGAGACCCGTCGCGAGCGGTTGGAGGCCCTGCTCGCGATCCGGCGGCTCGACGAGCGCTTCGGCCATATTCAGGAATTGATCGTCCAGAACTTCCGCGCCAAGCCCGGAACGCGGATGGCGTCCTCGCCGGAGCCGCCGCTCGAAGAGCTGCTCTGGACCTGTGCGGCGGCCAGGCTCGTGCTCGGGCCCTCGTGGCACATTCAGGCACCTCCGAACCTCAGCTATGCGGAGTTCCCACGCCTGCTCGAGGCCGGCATCGACGATTGGGGCGGCGTCTCCCCGGTGACGCTGGATCACGTCAATCCGGAGGCGCCGTGGCCCGAGCTCGAGCTCCTCGGCGAGGCCACCCGCTCTCGCGGTCTCGAGCTGGCCCCGCGCCTTGCGATCTATCCGGAGTACGCCGCCGAGCCCCAGCGCTGGCTGGACCCTGGCGTCGCGCGGCACGTCCTCGCTCCTGCCGACGCGGACGGTCTCGCCCGCGAAGACGGGTGGGTTGCCGGCGCGAGCGAGCGCCCCGAGAGCCCCGAGAACTCCGAGGATCCGTCGCCGCGGGCTGCCGCGCTTTTTAAAGGCGCACCCAGCCTCCTCCCCGCGGCGAGCGTACAAAGCAAAGACGCACGCGTGGGAAACGGCTTTGCGCCGGAAGTGTCACGAATGACGCCGGCGTCAGGGCTGACGCCCGTCTCGCCGGCGGTCGGTGACGCACTGGCGAAGGTTCGCGAGGAGATCGAGCTCGACGAGGACGACGTCACCGAGCTCTTCCGGGCCCGCGGCAGGGACTTCGCGGCCGTGGTCGCCGGTGCCGACGAGCTCCGGCGCGAGGTTTGCGGCGACACGGTCACCTACGTCGTCACCCGCAACATCAACTACACGAACGTCTGCTACTTCCGCTGCGGCTTCTGCGCGTTCTCGAAAGGGAAGCTCGCGGCCAATCTCCGCGGCGCGCCTTACCTCGTCCCGCTGGACGAGATCGTCCGCCGTTGCGAGGAGGCCTGGGACCGAGGCGCCACCGAGGTGTGCCTGCAGGGCGGCATCCATCCCGCGTTCACCGGCGACTTCTACCTCGACGTCTGCCGCGCGATCAAGGAGGTACTGCCCGAACTGCACGTGCACGCCTACTCCGCCCTCGAGGTCTGGCAAGGCGCGGCGACGCTCGGGCTGCCGCTGCAGGACTACCTCGGGCGGCTCAAGACGGCAGGCCTCGCATCGCTTCCAGGCACCGCCGCCGAGATCCTCGACGACGAGATCCGCGCAGTGATCTGCCCGGACAAGGTGACGACCGACCAGTGGCTCGAGGTGCACGAGACCGCGCATGAGGTCGGCCTCCGCTCGACGACGACGATCATGTTCGGGCACGTCGACGGGCCGCGGAACTGGGCGCGCCACCTGCTCCGCTTGCGTGACCAGCAACGGCATTCCGGCGGCTTCACCGAGTTCGTGCCACTCCCGTTCGTACATATGGAGGCGCCTCTCTACCTGCAGGGCCGCGCGCGCCGCGGGCCGACGTTGCGGGAGGCCGTCCTCATGCACGCGGTCGGACGGCTCGCTCTTCATCCCTGGATCACGAACGTCCAGGCCTCATGGGTGAAGCTCGGCCTCGACGGCGCTCGGATGGCGCTTCGCGCCGGCGCCAACGACCTCGGCGGCACCCTGATGAACGAGTCGATCTCTCGCGCAGCGGGCGCGAGCCACGGGCAGGAGCTGGCGCCTGAGGCGATGGAGTCGACGATTCGCAGCGTCGGCGGCATGCCGCAGCAGCGGACAACACTCTACGGAAAGCCGCCGGCCGAGCGGCAGAAGGCCTCGTTCGGCGCGCCCCCGCTCGCAGAGCCGCTCAACCCGAGCGTCAACGACGCGAACCTCGAGCGACCTGCCCGGCTGGTTCGGCCGGGCCTTCTCAGCGCGGCTAGTTAGAGGGTCAGTCGGTCCACCAGTCCTGTTCGATGACGGCGTCGCCTGGACCCGTGTTGGGCGCCCCGATCGCGATCACCTCGACCCCCTCGGGACCGCCTTCGAACGACCGCATCGTCTCCTTCGGGACGCGAACGGCATCCCATTGCTTCAGCTCGACGATCTCGTCGCCGAGCTTGGCGCGCATGCTGCCCGAGACGACGACGTAGATCTCCTCCTGCACGTTGTGGGTGTGTCCCCAGGGAACGCGGAAGCCGGGGGCGAGGCGCTGGTAGCTGATCCCGGAGTTCTCGAGCTCGAGCGGGACGCGTGCCATCCGCGCCTCGAGATCCGGGCCGATGCCGAAGTTGGGCGCCTGGTCCTCGACTTCCTTCAGGTTCTGAACGGTGTAACCGGCCACTGATACCTCCTCCGAATTGACGTGACGCGACGCTACTGCGTTGCTACAGTCCAAGCAATGGAGCAACTGCTTCTGTAGTCCAGGGAAGCAACGCGGCCGCGGGCCGCGGGATCTTCCCACGGCCTCTCGATCGAGAGGCTTTTTTGTTTCTGGAGGCCAGATGGATCGGTACGAGCCGCAACAGATCGAGCCGAAGTGGCAGCGGGTCTGGGAGGACGCGCGGGCATTCGGCGTGGCGAATCCCGACTCGCCGGGGCAAGCGGATCGCGATCGCAGGTTCTACATGCTCGAGATGCTCCCGTATCCGTCGGGGAACCTCCACATGGGTCACGTACTCAACTACACGCTGGGCGACGTGGTCACCCACTACCGGCGCCGCCGAGGCTTCACCGTGCTGCGGCCGATGGGCTTCGATTCGTTTGGCCTCCCGGCCGAGAACGCCGCCATTCGCGGCGGCGGGCATCCGCGCGAGATCACCGAGCGGAACATCGCCGCAATCCGGGCCCAGATGCACCGGCTCGGCTGGGCGATCGACTGGGACCGCGAGGTCTCGGCCCATCAGCCGGAGTACTACCGCTGGACGCAGTGGCTGTTCCTGAAGTTCTTCGAAGCCGGGCTCGCGTACCGCAAGGCGGCGCCCGTCAACTGGTGCCCGAAGGATCAGACGGTGCTGGCCAACGAGCAGGTGATCGACGGCCGCTGCGAGCTCTGCGGCACCGAGGTCGAGGCGCGCAACCTCGAGCAGTGGTTCTTCCGGATCACCGCGTACGCCGACGCCCTGCTCGACGACCACGCAATGCTCGACTGGCCGGAGCGCACCAAGGCGATTCAGCGCAACTGGATCGGGCGCTCGGAGGGGGCCGAGCTGCTCTTCCGGATCGAGGAGCTCGATCTGGACGTGCCGGTTTTCACGACCAGGGCGGACACGATCTTCGGGGCGACGTTCATGGTGATCGCTCCCGAGCACCCGTTGGTCGAAAAGCTCGCAGCCGGGACCGAGCAGGAGTCAGCTGTGCGCGAGTACGTGAAGCACACCGCCGGCCGGTCGGCTGAAGAGCGTGCCACGAAAGAGAAAGACGGCGTCTTCAGCGGCCGCTCTGCCGTGAACCCCGCGACCGGCGAGAAGATCCCGATCTGGGTCGCCGACTATGTGCTGATGGAGTACGGCACCGGCGCGATCATGGCGGTGCCCGCGCACGACGAGCGCGATTTCGAGTTCGCGCAGCGCTACGGGTTGCCGGTCGTTCGGGTCGTCGAGCCGGCCGACGGATCGGGCGAGGAAAAGGAAGGCCCCTTCGCCGAGCACACCGAGAACGAAAGGCTGATCAACTCGGGGCAGTTCTCCGGAATGCCTGCGCCAGAAGCCGTACGCGCAATCGTCGAGTGGCTGGGCGAGCGGGGCCGCGGCCGGCCGGCCGTCAGCTATCGCCTGCGTGATTGGGGCTTCTCCCGGCAGCGCTACTGGGGCTGCCCGATCCCAATCGTCTACTGCGACGAGTGCGGCATCGTCCCGGTCCCGGAGGATGAGCTCCCCGTGCTGCTGCCCGAAGTCGAGGACTACCGGCCGAAGGGGATCCCACCGCTTGCCTCCAACCAGGAATGGCTCCATGTGCCGTGCCCGCGCTGCGGCGCCGACGCCGTCCGCGAGGCCGACACGATGGACACCTTCGTCGATTCCTCGTGGTACT
The DNA here is from genome assembly GCA_030774275.1 of Actinomycetota bacterium. Classification (GTDB taxonomy): domain Bacteria; phylum Actinomycetota; class Thermoleophilia; order Gaiellales; family Gaiellaceae; genus 13-2-20CM-68-14. The sequence continues at coordinate 13,197 of JALYLK010000308.1, read as the reverse complement.
TCCTGCGCTACTGCGACCCTCACAACGACCAGGCGCCGTTCGAGCGCACGGTCGTCGACTACTGGATGCCGGTCGACCAGTACATCGGCGGCATCGACCACGCGACCGGGCACCTGCTCTACTCGCGCTTCTTCGTCAAGGTTCTGAACGAGCTCGGGCTCGTCGGCTTTCGCGAGCCGTTCGCGCGTCTGTTCCACCAGGGCTGGGTGCGGCTCGGCGGCTCGAAGATGTCGAAGTCCCGCGGCAATGTGACCGCACCGGACCAGCTTGCCGAGATGTACGGCGCCGACGCGGTTCGCCTCTTCATCCTCTTCATGGGCCCTGCCGACCAGGACATGGAGTGGAGCGAGGAAGGAGTCGAGGGGATCGCTCGCTTCCTGCGGCGGCTGTGGCGCCTCGTCAACGAGATCGCGGCCGAAGCGCCCCGCGACGGCGCCGGCGACGGACCGCTGGCACGGAAGACCCACGAGACGACAGCGAGGGTGACGGACGACATCGGTCGGCGATTCGTGTTCAACACGCCGATCGCCGCGGTGATGGAGCTCGTCAACGAACTGTCGCACGCGACGACCGACCCCGCGGCGCGGTTTGCGGCCGAGACGGTGGTATCGCTGATCCAGCCGTACGCCCCGCACATCGCGGAGGAGCTCTGGCAGCGGCTCGGCCACGAGCGCCTGTGGGAGCAGCCGTGGCCGGTCGCCGACCAAGCGCTGCTCGAGCGCGACACGTTCGAGCTGGTGATTCAGATCAACGGCAAGGTCCGCGACCGGGTCGAGGTCTCGGCCGACCTGCCCGAGCCCGAGTTGATCGAGCGGGCAAAGTCATCACCCCGCGTCCAGGCTCAGTTGGACGGCAAGGAGATCCGCAAGGCGATCGTCGTGCCACGCAAGCTCGTCAACTTCGTCGTCTGACAGCGCGCTCAGTCGTTCCCGGTGGAGGGACGCGAAACGCACGCTCGCGCGTAGGACAATGTGCTCATGCGCATACGCAGCGACGCGAAGCTCGTCCAGCTCGCGCGCCGCGGCTCACGGGACGCGGCGGCGGAGCTCTTCACCCGCCATTGGCATGCCGCCTGGCGCGCCGCGTATGTGATCACGGGACGGCGCGAGCTCGCCGACGACGTTGCGCAGGACGCCTTCGAGCGGGCGTTCGCAGCGCTTTCCCGGTTCGACGAGAGGAGGCCGTTCGGTCCCTGGCTGCATCGGATCGTCGTCAACCGGTGCCTCGACCTGCTCCGTACCGAGCGGCGGCTCGTCTCGGGTGACAACGAGCTTGCCCGGCTCGAGTGGCACGACATCGCGGCGGGTGACCAGGAGCTCCTCGACGCGGTCGCCGGGCTGTCGCTGCAGCGCCGAGTCGTTGTCGTCCTTCGCTACGGGCTTGGCTACACGCCGACCGCAATCGCCGAGCTCCTCGGCGTCCCGACCGGAACCGTCAACTCCAGGCTTGCCCGCGCGCTCGACGAGCTGCGAGCCGACTACGAGGTGAACGATGTCGGCCGAGCTTGAGCGGCAGCTGAAAGACGCGTTCGATCGCTTGCCGAAACCGGCGCGAGAAACGTCCGCCCGAGCCAGGTCGGCGGCGCTGGCGGCACTTGGAACGACCGACCGCCGCTCCTCGAGGGGGCTCATCCTTGGTCTCGTCGTCGTCGCGTTCGCCGTCGGCGCCGGCGCGGCAGCGCTCGCGGCGACCGGGAACCTGCGCGTCGGCATCGGGGCTCGGCAAAAACATCTCCGATCCGTCCCGACTCGGCTGTCCGTTCCACCCGGTTCGCACGGCATCGCCCTCGTTGCGGGCGGAAAGCTCTGGCTCGCGACCCGGAGCGGCCTACGGATCGAAGGAATGCCCGTTTCCGCGGCCGAGCTGTCGCCGCGAGCCCTCTATGCGGTCGTCGGAATCGGCTCCTCGCTCGTCGCGGTCGCGCCCGGCAATCGCCATCCCTGGGTCCACCCGGTGGGCGGACGCGTCGTCGCTGCCTCCTGGTCCCCGGACGGGCTGAAGATCGCCTATGTCGTTGCGCGGCGTGGTGGCTACGAGCTTCGGATGATCGAGGGCGACGGCTCCCCGGACCGGTTGGTCGTCCGCGGGGTCAGCCCGGCGAAGCCGTCGTGGCGGCCGGACTCCCTCGCCGTCGCCTATGTCGACGCCGGCGGACGGGCTGCCGTCTACGACCTTGGCACCGGGGGACTCCGGACCTTCGACACCCGCAAGTGCGGTGGCGTCACGCGCGGCGTCGCCTACGCACCACGTGGAAGGCGACTCGCGGTAGCCGGACGGAGCGGGCTCGCGCTGGTCGAGCGCTGGGATGTCCGGCCTGGCTGTGTCGGGCTCGGACCCACCGAGACGATCAATGCGGTCGGCTGGCTTTCGACGCAGACCGTGCTGACGACGGACACACCGCTTCGCCGGCTGGGCGCTGCGAGCGTCCTCCGGTTTTACCGCGTCGGTTTGGGCACGCTGGAACCTTTCGAAGGTGCGGGCTTTTCGAGCGCTGCTCTGCACGCCGTCGCTGTTTCGCCGGCCGGCACGCGCCTCATGGTGGCGCATGCGTCCGGTCGGCGGATGCTGGAGCTTTCGATCGACCCCTCGCCGGCCGAGCTTGTCCAAAACGGCCGACTGCTTCTCGGGCCGGGACTCTTTCGCGTCCGCGCTTCGGCCGCGCAGGTTGCCGTCAGCTGGCGCTGATTCGGCACAAACACGTCACCCACTCGTGAGCTTTTCGCCTGCACGCTCAGTGGCGTGCCCGACTTGCCGTTCGAGCTCTCGCGCAGACGACTGCTCGTCGTCGCGGGTTGCCTGGCGCTGCTGCTGTTCGCCGGCAGCAAGCTCTTGGCGCAACCGCAGACGAGCGCGGCCGTTGCGCCACCGGCGGCTCCGCCGACCGAGACCGCCGCGGCGGCAAGCACGGTCGTGGTCGTCGATGTCGTCGGCGCCGTGCGCCGGCCGGGCCTCTACAGGCTCGAGCAAGGTGCTCGCATCGCCGACGCCGTCTCGCGTGCGGGGGGCGCGACACGGAAAGCCGACCTGGCGCTGATCAACCTGGCCGCTCTGCTCGCAGACGGTGAGCAGGTGGTCGTACCCGGGCGCGGGACGGCCGGGCCCGGGGCCGCAGCCGGCGCCGCCCCCGGCACGGCCGCCACCGGCCCGGTCCACCTGAGTACGGCGACGCTGGAGCAGCTCGACTCGCTGCCGGGCATCGGTCCGGTGACGGCGCAGAAGATCCTCGACTACCGCCAGAAGCACGGAGCATTCACGTCGGTGGACGAGCTCGACGCCGTTCCGGGGATCGGCCCGGCCCGGCTCGACCAGCTCAAGGATCTGGTGGCGCCGTGATTGCGGCTCCTCTCCGTTCGCCGCCGCACTCCCTGCTTGCCTCGCTCTGTCTGGGAATCGCGCTCGCGAACCTGGTCCGACTGCCGACGGTCGTAGCGCTCGGTTGTGCTGCGGTGATCGTCCTTGCGGCGAGCTCATGGAAGGCGGTTGGGACAGTCGCGTGCGTCCTGGCCCTCGCGGGCTGGTGGTGGGGAAGCGCCCGGCTCGACCGACTCGATCGGAGCGCCTTGCTTCCCGAGGTCGGTCGCGCGGAGACGGCGCTCGTCGTCGTGACAGCGGCACCACGGCGCGGCCGGTTCGACCTGAAGATGCCAGTCCGCGTCAGGCGGTTTGGGTTGCTCGCGCTGGACGAACCCGCTCAGCTCGAGTTGCCACTGGGCCGGGCTCCCCCGCAGGGCGGAGTCCTCGAGGTGCGCGCGGAGGCGAAGCTTCCCCGCGGACCCAATCACGGATTCGACGAGCGAACCTGGCTCAAGCGTCGCGGAGTCCACGTCGTGCTCGCGGGAGACCGCTGGCGGGTCGTCGGGCACCGCCACGGCCTCGGTGGGCTGGGCGACCGGCTTCACAGCTGGCTGGCGCGGTCGGTTTCGGGCAGCCTCCACGGTGAGCGCCGCGGAGTCCTGCTTGGCGTCGTCCTCGGCGAGGAGCAAGGCATCAGCGACCGGCTGCGGCAGGACTTCCGCGCCTCAGGCCTCTACCACCTGCTCGCCGTGTCCGGGCAGAACGTGGCCCTGGTCGCCGCGGGAACGCTCATGCTGGCCTGGCTGCTCGGCATTCCCCGCTGGCTGGGGCAGTTCGGCGCGCTCGCCTTGATCGGCGGCTACGTGCTCGCCGTCGGGCCGCAGCCCTCGGTCTTGCGCGCGGGGGTCGCGGGAGCACTGGGCTCGCTCGCTTGGCTGACGGCCCGGCCAACCGACAGGTGGTACTTCCTGCTCCTCGGGGCGTTTGCGCTGCTGGCGTGGAACCCGTACGTGCTCTTCGACGCCGGTTTCCAGCTTTCGTTCGCGGCGGTCGTCGCAATCTTCACGCTTGCGCCGCGACTCGAGCAGCGGCTCGAGGGCTACCCGCTGCCGCAGACGTTCCGTGAGGTGATCGCGATCTCAACTGTCTGTGGCGTGGCCACCGCGCCGATCCTCTGGTTGCAGTTTCACGCGATCCCGCTCCTCGCAGTTCCGGCAAACGCGGCTGCAGCACCCGCCGTCGTTCCGCTGCTCGGCCTCGCGATGTCAGCCGCTGCCGTCCATCCACTTGCTCCCAGCGTCTCGGCCGTGCTTGCGCAGGCCGACGGGCTCTGCGCCGCGTATCTGGCGACGTGCGCGAAGGTCTTCGGCAGGCTTCCGCTGGCACAGATCCGCTCCGGCTGGGCGGTCGCAGCGCTCGCTCTCCTCGCGGGCGGAGCCTGGGCCTATGCTTGCCGCGATGGCAGATCTGAAGGCCGCCTACCTGATCACGGGTACCGACCGGCCAAAAGTGACCCGGGCCGTGCGCAGGCTCCGTGATCGGATGGGTGACGATGCAACGGAGCTCCTCTCGGCCCTCGAGACCGGCGGGGAGGAGATCGTGGCGTCCTGTAACGCGCTCGGCCTCTTCGTCAGCGAGCGGCGGCTCGTCGTCGTCGAGCACGTCGAAAGCTGGAAGGCGGTCGAGCTCGAGCCGCTCCTCGGCTACTTGAAGGAGCCCTCCCCGGAAACGGTTCTAGCCCTCGTTGGAGAAGGGATCCGAAAGGACTCGGCGCTGGGCAAAGCTGTTGCGAAAGACGGCGAGCTGCTGATCTACGACTTGCCGAAACGAGGGACGCGCACCGACCTCCCCGGCTGGGTCGGGCGACAGTTCGAATCGCTTGGAATGAAGGTCGACCCCGCGGCCTCGCGTCTGCTCGTCGATCTCGTGGGCGACGACCTGGTCGAGCTCGCGGGGGAGGTGGAGAAGCTCGCCGCCTGGGCGAACGGTGAGTCGCTGGGTGAGCGCGAGGTCGAGCTCCTCGTCGCCCCACGAGGCGAGCTGCCGCCCTTTGCGATGACCGACGCCTGGGGCCGTCGTGACGTCGCCGGCGTTCTCGAGGCGAGTGAGCGCCTGCTCTCGCGGGCCGCTGGGCCCGCGCGCGACTCCCTGCCGCGAATCGTCGGGCTGATGACCAGTCACGTCTCTCGAGTGGCCGAGTGCCAATCGCTGGCCGCTGAGGGCCTCTCCCCGCGCGAGGCGGCAGAGCGACTGAAGAAGAACCGCTTCTACGTCGAGAAGCTGTTCGAGCAGGCAGCGAACTTCACGCCGGACGAGTTGCGCGACGCGATCGTCCGGCTTGCGGCCCTCGATCTCGCGCTCAAGGGCGGCAGTCGGCTCGCCGGAGAGCTTGAGTTCAGCCGGGCGTTGATCGACCTGACGAGGGCGCGCGAGGTAGCTACGAGCCGCTGAGCAGGCGGGACGCCTGCGCCTTCTTGCGCGCGGCCGTGTTGCGGTGCAAAGCGCGGCGTGAAGTTGCCTTGTCGATCGCGCGCACGAGCTCGCGATACTCGGCCGCGGCGCGAGCCTCATCGCCGTCGGCGACCGCGTTTTGCAGGCGTTTCGTCAACGTCTTGATCGACGACCGGTAGCGCAGATTCTCGAGCCGCTCGCGGGCTGCGGTTCGGACACGCTTCTTCTGTTGCTGGATGTTCGGCATGACAAAAAAATGCCCGCTCGGCGGGCCGCGCGATCGTAGCAGCCCCGCCGGCCCCTGAGCTCCGATTGGCGCGCTTTTGTCACAGATCGGCCACGTGCCTGCACGCCTTTCGGCGGTAGGCTCGATCGCAGAGGGAGGTGGGAAGGAGCCCCACCCTGAGGGCGGGGGAAGGGACCCCGGCGCGCCCGGGATCGGCCGGTCGGAGCGGGGACGGCTGGCGCCCTTCCTATACTCGCGCCGTGGACGGGCGAGACGCGGGCCGCCGGCTGGCTTGGTCGACGGCGATCTTCTCGCTCGCAACCGGCCTGTCGCGAATCCTCGGGCTTGTTCGCGAGATCGTCGCCGCCTACTACTTCGGCGCGCGCGGCCGGATCAACGCTTTCACGGTGGCGTTCCAGATTCCGAATCTCGTCCGCGCGCTGCTGGCCGACGCCGCGATCTCCTCCGCGTTCGTCCCGGTTTTCAGCGAATTGCTCGAGAAGGGGGAACGCAAGCGGGCCTGGCGGGTTGCGTCCAGCCTCTTCTGGCTGATCCTGCTCGGACTCGGCGGGCTGACAGCCCTCTGCATCGTCTTCGCGCCCGTCCTGATCGCGCCGTTCGGTGACCCAGGCGGCGACAAGCAGCTCGCCGTCGGGCTCGCCCGAGTCCTCTTTCCGATCGTCGTTCTGCTCGGCCTCTCCGGCGTTGTGGTCGGAATCCTGAACAGCTACGAGGAGTTCGCGATCCCGGCGCTGACGCCGGTTTTCTGGAACGTCGCGATCATCATCGGCCTCGTCCTCGGCGTTCCTCACGCGCAGACGATCGACACCAAGCTTTACGTCTACGCCGTCTCGATTGTCATCGCGACGCTGATCCAGTTCCTGCTCCCGCTGCCGTGGTTACGTGGCCGTGACGGTCACCTGCAGCTCGTGATCGACTGGCGCGACCCGGCCGTGAGACAGGTCTTCGTATTGATGCTGCCGGTCACTCTCGGCCTGGGGTTGATCAACTTCAACGCGGTCGTCGACTCGGTGTTCGCCTCGCGGCTGATCGACCCGGAGCTGGCGCCGACCGCGATCGACCGTGCTTTCAGGATCTACATGCTGCCGCAGGGCATGTTCTCCGTCGCCGTCGCGACTGTCCTCTTCCCGTCCCTCTCGCGCCTCGCCGCCCGAGGTGACCTCGACGGTTTTCGCTCGACCGTCGGGCTCGGCCTGCGACAGATCGCCTTCCTGCTCGTCCCGGCGAGCGTCTTCGCGGCCGTGCTCGCCGAGCCGATCGTTCGCCTCGTCTACCAGCGCGGCCACTTTGGGCCAGGCCAGACGCCCGTCGTCGCCGAAGTGCTGGCGGCGTTCTCGCTTGGACTCACCTTCAACGGCGCGATGCTGATGCTCAACCGCGCCTTCTTCAGCCTCCAGTCGCCGTGGATCCCGACGGCGGTCGCACTCGCCAACCTCGCGTTAAACGCGGCGCTCGACGCGGCCTTCTACCACGTGGGGGCCTGGGGGATCGCGCTCTCGACCTCGATCGTCAACATCGCCGGGACGGGGTTGCTGCTGATCCTGCTCCGGCGGCGGCTCCAGCGGATCGAGTTCGCGCGGACGGCGGACGCCACGGTGCGCATCCTGGCGGCGTCGACCGTGCTCGCTGTCGTCTCCTACGGCGTCTGGCGCGGACTCGACGCTGCCCTGGGCCGGGCGCTTTGGGCCCAGCTCGTTTCGGTCGGCTCCGCCCTCCTCACCGGCACCGTTGCCTACCTCGTTTTCTGCCGTTTGCTGGGGGTTCGCGAGCTGAACGCGTTGCTAGCCTTGCGAGAGCGCCTCCGACGGCGCTAATCGCGCATGGACCTAGACCACATACGCAACTTCTCGATCATCGCGCACATCGACCACGGCAAGTCGACGTTGGCCGACCGCATCCTCGAGCTGACCAAGACCGTCTCGGGGCGAGACATGCGCGCCCAGGTGCTCGACACGATGGAGCTCGAGCGCGAGCGCGGGATCACGATCAAGGCCCAGGCCGTGCGCGTCACCTGGAAGGGCCACGAGCTCAACCTGATCGACACGCCGGGCCACGTCGACTTCACCTATGAGGTCTCGCGCTCGCTGCAGGCGTGCGAGGGTGCCGTCCTCGTCGTCGACGCCGCGCAGGGTGTCGAGGCTCAAACCGTGGCCAACGCCTACCTGGCGATCGAGAACAACCTGGAGATCGTGCCGGTCGTCAACAAGATCGACCTGCCACAGGCGGATCCCGACGCCGCGGCGACGGAGATTGCCGAGCTCATCGGCGGCAAGCCGGAAGACGTACTGAGGATCTCCGCCAAGACGGGGGAGGGCGTGGCGGAAGTCCTCGACGCGATCGTCGAGCGGATTCCTCCCCCCTCCGGCGATCCGGGGGCGCCTCCGAGGGCGCTCGTCTTCGACTCCTCCTACGACCAGTACCGCGGCGTCGTCGCCTTCGTCCGGATGGTCGACGGTGCATTCGCCGCCCGAGAGCCGCTGCGGGCGATGGCCCAGGGGACCCGGTTCGAGGCCGAGGAGGTCGGGTTCTTCTCGCCGACGATGAAGGCCGCGGAGACCCTTGGCGCCGGCGAGGTCGGATACGTGATCACCGGCCTGAAGGACGTCAGCCGACTCCGCGTCGGCGACACGCTCACCTCGGAACGGAACCCCGCGCCCGAGCCGTTGCCGGGCTACAAGGACGTCAAGCCGATGGTCTTTGCCGGGCTCTTCCCAACCGACTCGGACGACTATCCGGATCTGCGCGACGCGCTCGAGCGGTTGAAGCTGAACGACGCCGCCCTCTTCTACGAGCCCGAGACCAGCCAGGCGCTCGGCTTCGGCTTCCGCTGCGGCTTTCTCGGTCTGCTGCACATGGAGATCGTCCGCGAACGCCTCGAGCGCGAGTTCGACCTCGACCTGCTCGTGACCGCGCCGACCGTCGCGTACCGCGTGCTCGAGCGAAACGGCGAGTGGGTAGAGGTGCACAACCCCGCCGAGATGCCACGCGAGGTCGATGCCGTCGAGGAGCCGTACGTGCGCGCGTCGATCATCGTCCCGAAGGACTATGTCGGGCCGGTGATGGAGCTCAACAACGATCGCCGCGGCCGCTTCGACCACCTGGAGTATCTCTCACCCGAGCGGGTGCTCCTTGCGTACGAGCTGCCGCTCGCCGAGATCGTGCTCGACTACTACGACCAGCTGAAATCGCGCACGCGCGGGTACGCGAGCTTCGACTACGACCTCGCCGGTTTCCGCGAGGGCGAGCTCGCGCGCGTCGACATCCTGATCGCCGACGAGCCGGTCGACGCGCTCTCGATGATCGTTCACCGCGATGCGGCGTACTCGCGCGGCAAGGCGCTGGTCGAGCGTCTGCGGCAGGAGATCCCGCGGCAGTACTTCGACGTGCCGGTGCAGGCGGCGATCGGCTCGAGGGTGATCGCGCGCGAGACGATCAAGGCGAAGCGAAAGGACGTGCTCGCGAAGTGCTACGGCGGCGACATCACCCGGAAGCGCAAGCTGCTCGAACGCCAGAAGGCCGGCAAGCGGCGAATGAAGCAGGTCGGCGCGGTCGAGGTGCCACAGGAGGCGTTCCTCGCGGTGCTCAACCTGAACGACGGGAGCAAGAAATGAGCTCCACAGCGCTCGGCGGCAAACAACTTCCGGCGTTCGATCGATCTTCGCGGGGATCAACGGCCACGCCGGAAAAGGCGCCACGGCCTCTTAGCGGCATCACAAGCGATGCCTTGGTCCGGCACCTGTACGTCCACTTGCCGTTCTGCGCCCACCGCTGCGGCTACTGCGATTTCGTCACGGTCGTCGGCCGTCGGGGCCAGCACGCCGGCTACGTCGACGGCCTGCTTGCCGAGCTCGAGCTGGAGCGGGAGCTGCTCGCGCCGCAGCTCGCAACCGTCTTCCTCGGCGGTGGGACACCTACGTTTACCGAGCCGCGGGAGTTGGAGCGCCTGCTTGCAGGGCTGCCCGCCGCGGACGAGGTCACCGTCGAGGCAAACCCGGAGACGGTGACCCCAGACCTGGCGGCGCTGCTTCGGCGGTCAGGCGTCAACCGCGTCTCGCTAGGCGCACAGACGTTCCAGGCCGCGCTGCTCAGCGTCCTCGACCGTGTTGCCGGTCCTGACGACGTCCGACGAGCTTTCTATCATCTTCGTGATGCCGGGTTTGACAACATTTCTCTGGATCTCATCTACGGGATTCCGGGGCAGAAGCCCTCCGATCTCGACGCCGACATAGACGAGGCGCTCGCGCTCCGGCCCGAGCACCTTTCCTGCTACGAGCTCGAGGCCAAGCCGGGGACGCGGTTTACACACGCGCACGGCGAAGAGCTTCAACGCCAGGCGGAGGCGATGGAGGGCTACTTCGCGTGCGTCGTCGAGACCCTCGTCGGCGCCGGTTACCGCTGGTACGAGACGGCGAACTTCTGCCGCGCGCCCGCCGCCGCGGAAGGCCGTGATCTTCGTTCCCGCCACAACCTGGCGTACTGGCAGGGGCGTGACTACCTCGGCCTCGGGATCGGGGCGGTCTCGACGGTGCACGGAACCCGCTGGCGGACGACGCCTCGGCTGGCGCAGTACCTCACGGCACTCCGCGAGGGCCAGAGACCCCTGCGCGAGCTCGAGCCGCTCTCGGAATCGGTGAGACGTGCGGAGCGGGTGATGCTCGGCCTGCGGCTGGACGAGCCGCTGCCGCTTGCTCCCGTCGCCGACGAGCTCGACCCTCGGGCGCTTAGTCGCCTGGAGCGGCTTGGACTGGCCCGCCGAACGTCCCTCGGCGGCCGGGCGGCGGCCGGGGAGCCGGGCGAGCGCGAGGGCGCCTTGACTCTGACGACCAGGGGCAGGCTGCTCGGCGACGCGGTGACAGCAGACCTGCTCGCCTAAAATCCCCTGCAGAGATGCGGAATGCAGCCCCAACCGAGCTGAGCGATCGACAGCGGGCGCTCCTGCGCGGGCTCGTCGAGGAGTACGTCGCGACGGGCCAGCCCGTCGGTTCGAGGACCCTGGTCGAGCGGATCGGGCTCGCGGTCTCCTCCTCCACTGTCCGTGCCGAGCTCGCCGACCTCGAGTCGCTCGGGTTGCTCACCCATCCCCACACATCGGCGGGGCGCGTGCCGACCGAGGCCGGCTACCGCCGTTATGCGGACGAGCTCCTGGAGCGCCTGGAGCCTCAACCTGTGCCGTTCCCGCTCGACCTCAGCGTCGCCCAGGCCGAGGTCGACTCCGCGCTGCAGGCAACGACCGAGATGTTGTCCGACGTAACCCGCTTGCTCGCGCTCGTCTCGGCGCCGCCGCTCGAGAGTGCAACGATTCGGCATGTCGAAGTGCTCCTGCTGCAGCCGCGGGTCGTGATGGTCGTCGTCATCACCTCTGCAGGAGCCGTGACCAAGCGCGTCTACGCATTCGTCGACCCGGTGGACCCCGGGCTCGCGAACTGGGCGGGCCAGTACCTGAACGGCGCGCTCGTGGGCCTGCAGCCGGGAACCCACCAGCTACGGCAGCGGTTCGAGGACTCGGGCCTGTCCGAGCGCGAGGCCGCCTTCCTGGCGACACTTCGACCGACGTTCACCGAGCTCCTCGACGGCCGTCAGAGCCTCTACGTCGGAGGCACCGCCGGGCTGCTCGAGAGCGCCCGGGGCGACGAGCTCGAGGCTTACCAGCGGGTGCTCGAACTGCTCGAGAAACGCGCCGCGCTGTTGGGCGTCGTCAGCCAGGCGCTCGACCCGCGCCGGCCGTTCGTCCGCGTCGGCGTCGAGCTCGAGCATCCCGACCTGCAACAGCTCTCGCTTGTCGGCGCTGCGTATGGTGTCGCGAACCGGACGCTCGGCGCAGTCAGCCTGCTCGGGCCGGTGCGGATGGACTACGTCAAGGCGCTTCGCTCGGTTCGTGGAGCCGCCTCCGAGCTCTCCCGCTTCGTCGAGGAGATCTACGAGGAGAATTAGCGTTGACCGCTGGGGCCAGAGCTAGGCTGAGCTGATGGCGACGACCCAGCGGGACTATTACGAAGTACTCGGCGTCGGCCGTGGGGCCAACGAGGCGGAGATCAAGCGAGCCTTCCGCGGGCTTGCGCGCGAGCTGCACCCGGACGTTTCCGAGGCCCCGGACGCTCAGGAGCGGTTTCGCGAGGTGGTCGAGGCCTACGAGGTGCTGTCGAAGAGCGAGACGCGTGAGCTCTACGACCGTTTTGGTCATGCGGGACTCCGCGGCGGTGGCTTCACCCCGACGCAGTTCGACCTCGGCAGTCTCACCGACCTGTTTGCGGCCTTCTTCGGTGACGACCTGTTCGGGGTCGGCGGCCGAGCGGCGCGGTCGCGCGGGGCGGACCTTGCCGTCCAGGTCGAGATCGAACTCGTCGAGGCGGCCACCGGAACGAAGCGCGAGATCCCCTTCCCCGTCGCCGTCACCTGCGCCACGTGCTCCGGTAGCGGCGCCGCACCCGGTACGGCTCCCGTCACCTGCGGGACCTGCGGCGGCTCGGGCCGCCTGCAACACGTCTCGCGCAGCGCGTTCGGTGAGTTCGTCCGCACGCAGGCCTGTCCGGCATGCCGCGGCGCCGGGCAGCAGATCGAAGACCCGTGCCCTGATTGCCACGGCGACGGTCGAAAAGTCGAGGAGAGAAAGCTCGAGGTGGAGATTCCGCCCGGAATCCATGACGGTCAGCAGATTCGGATCTCCGGCGAAGGCCATGCGGGCGGGGGCGGCGCACCTGCCGGCGATGTCTACGTCCAGGTCCACGTCAAGCCCGACCCGCGCTTTGTGCGCGAAGGCGACGACGTCTTCTCGACTGTCGATCTGACCATTACCGAAGCTGCCCTCGGGGCCGTCGTCACCGTGCCGACACTGGACGGCGAGCACGAGCTGGAGTTTCCCGAGGGGACACAGCCGGGCGAGATCCGAGTCCTGCGCGGTCGCGGCATGCCGGTCCTGCAGGGCTTCGGCCGCGGCGATCAGCGCGTCCTCGTCAATGTCGCCGTCCCGCGCCGCCTGAGCGACGAGCAGCGGCGGCTCCTACAAGAGTTCGCGAGCTCGACCGACGATGAGACCTACCGCGTCGACGAGGGGTTCTTCGAGAAGCTGAAGAGCGCGTTCCGCTGAGCGGTCTCCGGCGTGTCTCGGTCACCATCGACGGCGACACCGCCGAGTCCGCGCGCGCCGAGATGCTCGCCTTGTTCCCGGAGGGCTTCGAAGAGGCCGAGCGCGGCGAGGAATTCGAGCT
>JALYLK010000307.1 GCA_030774275.1 Actinomycetota bacterium | reverse complement strand
CACGCGACGCCCGGTGTTACCCGAGACCGCAAGGAGCTCGTCTGCGAATGGAACGGCAAGCGGTTCCTGCTGATCGACACGGGCGGCGTCGACATCGCCGGGACAGATCCGATCACGCGCTCGATCGCTGAGCAGGCGAAGACAGCGGTCGCCGAGGCCGACCTGGTCGTCTTCCTGACTGACGCGCGCGCCGGAATCACGCCGGGCGATGAGGAGCTGGCGCAGATCCTGCGTGCCGCGCACAAGCCGGTGCTCCTCGTTGCCAACAAGATCGACGACCCCGATCAGGATGCGCTCGCGTTCGAGTTCCACCGGCTCGGCCTCGGCGATCCGGTTCCGCTCTCCGCGGCGCATGGCCACGGCACCGGCGACCTGCTCGACACGATCGTCGCGCGGCTGCCCGGTCGCGGCCGGCCCGCGGTGACGGACGCGGCGATCCGCGTTGCCATCCTCGGCCGGCCGAACGTCGGCAAGTCGAGCCTGCTCAACGCGATGCTCGGCGAGGAGCGCGTGATCGTGTCCGACCAGCCCGGCACCACGCGAGATGCGATCGACACCGTCTTCCGCCGCGGCGAGCGGGAGTTCGTGTTCATCGACACCGCGGGCCTGCGCCGGAAGCGCCGGCAGCGGCAGGGGATCGAGTACTACTCGGAGCTTCGCGCACTGGCCGCGGCCGAGCGGGCGGACGTCGCACTCGTGCTGGTCGACTCGAGCGAGGGCGTCGTCGACCAGGACCTGTCGGTCGCGGATGTCGCTCGCAAGGCCCAGTGCTCGACGATCGCCGTCCTTTCCAAGTGGGACCTTTCAGAAGTCGAGATCGAGGACGTCAAGGCGAGGCTCGGCGAGCGGCTGCGGCAGAGACCGCCGGTGCTGACCGTCTCGGCGAAGACCGGCCGCGGGATCGCCCGACTGCTCGACCGGATCGAGATTCAGTTCGAGAAGCATTCCGCGCGGATCCCGACGGCCGAGCTGAACCGCTTCCTCGCCGAGCTCCGGGAGGCGCGGGAGGCGCCCGGTCGCGGCGGGCGCCGGCTCAATCTGCTCTACGGAACGCAGGTGCGCGCTCGGCCGCCGCGCTTCCGTTTCTTCGTCAACGATCCCAGCCTTGTGACTCGTGACTACGGCTACTGGGTCGAGAATCAGCTCCGCGAGAAGTTCGACCTGGCTGGGGTTCCGGTTGCGATCGACTTCGTCCGCCGGAGTTGACCGTCCACGTTCTCGGCAGGGACCGGGTCCACGGCCATGTCCGGGGACCTGGTCCCGGGGCATGTCTCGGGACCCGGTCGCGGGTCCAGGCGCCGTAGACGGACGGCCTGGCGGATCGTGCCCGGCGTCGCCAACCCGGCGCAAGGATCAGGTCCCGGGACCGGGTCCCCGGCCATGTCCGGCGACCGGGTCCACGGACATGTCTGGGGACCTGGTCCCGCGGCATGAACGCTCGGCGCTCTCCTAGAACTAAACCCCGCCGCGGGCTTTCGAAGTGCGGCGCAGCTCGAACCGGTTCTCGCTACGGCTCAGCAGCCGGGCGATGTTGGCCCGGTGGAGGACGAAGATCGCAACCGCCGCTCCAGCGGCGAAGGCGACAACGGGCCAGGAGGCGCCGAAGAGAAGCGCGAAGAGCGGGAGAGTCGCGGCCGAGACCAACGAGGCGACCGACGTATAACGGGTCAGGAGGAACGCGCACACCCAAACGGCTGCCGCCGCGAGCGTCGCCAGCGGGGCGACCGCCAGCGCGACCCCGCCGGTCGTGGCGACGATCTTGCCGCCCCGGCGGAAGCCCATGAAGACCGGCCGCCAGTGGCCGACCAGCGCGGCAATTCCGGCAAGCAGACCGACGAGCTGACCGCCGAGCCAGAGACCGAGCAGCGCCGCCGCGGAGCCTTTGGCAACGTCGAGCAGCGCGACGCCGAGGGCGATCTTGAAACCAGCCGTGCGCCAGACGTTCGCCGCCCCGGTGCTGCCGCTCCCTTCTTTGCGGATGTTGACGCCCTTCAGCAGCCGCGGCAGCCAGTAGCCCCAGGGCATGCTGCCAAGGAGATAACCCGTCAGGATCAGGAGAACGTCCGTCATAGAGCCCAGCCTTCGCGATTCTATGAAGTGATCTCGGGGTCGCGTGCGGCGGGGGCCGCAACGAGCCCTTGTTCGATCCACCAGTCCATTGTCCGGCGAAGCGTCTCCTCGATCGGCGTGTAACGCAAGCCGAGCTCGCGTGCGGCCTTCGACCCGTCATAGGCGTGCCCATGCGTGATCGTGCGCGCGAGCTCTCGGCAGATGCGAGGCGAGCCTCGCCGAACCCACGCGACCCCTTCGACCACCGTGGCCAGCGTCATCGCTAGCGAAGGGCGCAGCGTTCGGACCGGCTGCTCGACACCCGCCAAGCGGCCCAGCAATGCGAGCCCCTCGCGCACCGTCAGAGTCGCCCCGCTGAGGACATAGCGTTCGCCCGGCTTGCCTCTGGAGGCGGCCAGCAGATGGCCCGTCGTGCAGTCTGCGATGTCGATCAGGCTCAGCGTCGAGTCGACGACCGCTTTGAGCCGCCCGTTCACGTAGTCGAGCAGCAGCCGAGTCGATCCGCTCGCCCGCCCCGGGCCTTGGACCGATGCAGGGTTCACGCACACGACCTCGATTCCGGTCTCCTCCGCCGCCGCGAGCACCGCCAGTTCGGCCTCGTACTTCGAGCGCTCGTAGTCGGAGAGGAACGAGCCGCGGTGGGGTGATTGCTCGGTTCCGACCGTCCCTTTCTTCTCTCCGAGCGTCGCAGCCGAAGAGGTGTACACCACCCTTTTGACCTCAGCTCGCGCGGCGGCCCGGACGACGTTCTCCGAGCCTCCGACATTGACCTCGAACATCGGCGAGGGATCCCGCACGCAAAAGGCGTTGGCGCCGGCGGCGTGGTAGACGAGATCACAGCCGCGCATCGCGGCGGCAAGCGCGTCGGGGTCGAGCACGTCCCCCCGCACGGGCTCGGCGCCCAACTCGGCGAGCGCGCCGGCCGAGGCTTCGGAGCGGGCCAGCGCCTTCGGGTGCCCGCCCTCCTCCAGGAGCCGCTCGAGGATCGCCCGGCCGACGAACCCAGTGCCTCCGGTGACGAGAACGTGCTCGCTCATCGCGGCTAGCGCAGATCCTCGGAGAGAGCCGAGGAAAAACGCGCGATGTACTCGACGGCCGACACCACCGTGATCACGGCCGCGGCAAGCAACGCCCATTCGTCGAGGCGCAGAGGGCCGAGCTCACCGCCCCACTGGACGATCGCCAGGAAGATCGCGATGAACTGGACGTTCGTCTTGAGCTTCCCCCAGATCGATGGTGGGAAGACCGTGCCCTCGGCGGCGACTACGCCGCGCAGGCCGAGAATCAGCAACTCACGTCCGACGATGATCGCCGCGATCCAGGGGGACGCGCGGTTGACATCGACCAGCGCGATCAGCGCGCCCGAGACGAGCAGCTTGTCGGCCGTCGTGTCCAGAAAGGAGCCGAGCTTCGTCGTCACCGCCCACCGCCGCGCCAGGTAGCCGTCGATGAAGTCGGTCGAAGCGGCGACGGCGAAGACGATCGCGGCAGCCGTGTAGGCGGACTTGTTGTTCGGGCCGGCCAGGATCAGCGCCATCACCGCCGGCACGGCGAGAATGCGCCCGAGGGTGAGTGCCGGGAGGAGCGTCCTCGGCGCGGCGGCTCGCGCAATCATGAGGACCGGCTCCGCAACGAGACCGCCGCCGTTTCCCCCTGCGCGAACAGCTCGCGGACCTCCGCCGCCGAGGAGAGCTCCAGGGACCGCTCGGCCAGCTCGCGAGCCTCTTCGGCATCGACGCCGCGGACCG
>JALYLK010000306.1 GCA_030774275.1 Actinomycetota bacterium | reverse complement strand
TTGCTTGCCTGTGGTGGCGTAGACGCTGCCGGCCGGAAGGTCGCCGACGTGCGAAACCGCGATTTGCATCCCCGCGCGTAGCCGCCGCACGCTGACCGGCGTCTGCTGGCCGTTGAGGAACACGCGCGCATTCGACGCGACCTTGATCGTCGCCTTCGTGCTGTCCCGCTCGAGCAGGATGATCGAGCCCGCGGCGTAGCGCTTGACGAGCTTGCCGCGGTCGAGCCGCCAGTCGTCCAGGGTCGCACCCTTCCCCTTGACGACGCCGATCTCGGCGCGAATCAGCTTGGGGCCGAGCAGATAGGTGCTCATCGCCTTCGGCAACACGCTGCCGGCGAACGCCGGCGCTGCCAGCACGGCGGCACACGCGAGCACGGCAATTTGGAGACCTCGTTTGGTCACGGTCTCATTGTTGCGGCGAAGAGCGGGATTCGTCGGCGGCGATGTAAGACAAACGTAAAAGCCTGCCCTATCAGGCAGGTTCTGCGCGCATGCGTGGGAGTTGCGGCAGCGCCGTCAGCGCCACGAGAGCCGTCACCGTGCCGGCGACGGCGAACGCGAGCTCGGTTCCGCCCCTGGCGGCAAGCCAGCCAGTCAGGATCCCGCCCAGTGGCGCGAGCCCATTGAAAGCGAAGTAATAGAAGCCGATCACGCGCCCGCGCAAGTGATCCGGCGCGCGCAACTGCAGGACGGTGTTCGAGTTCGCCGTGTAGAGCGTGAAGCACACGCCCGCGATGAAGAGCAGCACGAGAGCCGGGCCGAGCGAGTGCTGCGGCGCGAGCACGAGCTCCGCGACGCCGAGCCCTCCGGCGCCCGCGACGATGGCCTTCCAGCTTGCGCGCGACAGGGCCGCCGAGAGCAGTCCGCCAACCAGCGCGCCCGCCCCGAAGCATGCTGCGATCAATCCGAAGACCCCGGGCCCGGAGTCCAGCGTCCTCGCCGCCAGAACCGGCAACAGCACGTTGAAGTTCATCGCGATCGTCGAGATAGCAACCAGCATCGTCAACACCAGCCGTACGTCCGGGCTCTCGCGCGCGTACGTGAAACCTTCCCGCAGGCTTCCGAACAGCGTCGGCAGGTGCTCGCGCGGCGCGAACGCGACGAGATTGCTCGTGTCCATCATCAGCAGGCCGACCAGCACGGCGACGAAGCTCGCCGCGTTGATCGCGAAGGCGGGGCCGACGCCGAAGGCCGCGATCAGGAGGCCGCCGATCCCGGGTCCGACGATTCGCGCGGCGTTGAAGAGCGATGAGTTGAGCGCGACCGCGTTCGGCAGCTCGTCGCGGCCGACCATCTTGAAGGTCAGCTGCTGGCGTGACGGCGCGTCGAGCACGAGCACGATCCCGGTCAGAACGGCCAGCACATAGACCATCCAAACCTGGACGACGCCGGCCAGGACGACGCCCGCGAGCGTCGACGCGATCACCATCCTGATCGCCTGCGTGACGACGACCGTGCGCCAGGTATCGAGCCGGTCGACAATCACACCGGCCATCAGTCCGAAGACGCTGAACGGGACGAACTGGCAAGCGGCGAGCAGGCCGACGGCGAACGCGGAGTGTGTCAGCGCGAGCACGAGCCAGGCCTGGGCGACCTTGTCGATCCACGTGCCGCTCTGCGAGATCGCCTGCCCGAGGAAGTAGAGCCGGTAGTTCCGGTGCATGCGCAGGCTCGCGAACGCACGCCGGTTGATCGTCAGCAGAGCGGCTGTCACTCGTCGATCAGCTCTTGCAGCGATTCGATCGCGGCGTCAACGATCTCGAGCTCGGCCTCGGAAAGCTCCCTCAACCGAGCGGCGAGCCACGCTGTACGCCGCGATTTGACGGAGCGGAGCACACGTTCGCCCTCCGGCGAGACGCGCAGGCCGATCCGTCGGCGATCTTCGTCGGAGGGGTCCCGGAGGATCAGGCCCGCCGCCTCGAGCCGGCCGACGTACTTCGACATCCCAGGCGCCGACATCCCCTCGAGGGCCGCGAGCTCGCGGACGCCGATTCCCGGCTGGCGCTGGATCGCGAAGAGGAGCGAAGCCTGGCCGCCCGTGACACCCAGCGAGTGAATCTCCCGGCGAAGATGGCGGTTGAGCTTCAGGAGAACCGGCCGAAGCCGGTTCGCGACCGTTATGGGATCAGTGGCTGTTGCTAGTGCTGGCATGAACCGTTAACCAAGTTAACGTTAGCAGAAACCCGTTAACCCAGTTAACGGTAACGGCAGCCCGCGAGCTTGAGCCCGAGCTCAGGGGTGGACGGTTCCTAGACGGTTGAGTCTTCGGGAAGCAGGTCGACCGAGACAATCGTCTCGGGGTTGATGAACCTGCCGCCGAAGAAAGGCCACTCGCCGCTGGCCTCCGTCAGGTCTGCGACGACGGCGTGACCGAGAGCTGCCGCCTTGTCCGAGCCTTCGGTCTGGCCGGCAGTGATCAGGTCGCCGTTCGTCAGCCGGATCGCAATCCTGTAACGCGCCGCTGGAGGGGGAGCGTCGGTTTCGGGCGACG
>JALYLK010000305.1 GCA_030774275.1 Actinomycetota bacterium | reverse complement strand
CGAGGCCCTCGAGGCAGACGACCCCGACCGACCAGGGACCGATTCGCGATTCCCGCACCAGCCTGGCCGCGGCGGCGTCGGTCGACACCTCCCGCAGGCGCTCGAGGTCGAGCGAGCGGCAGAGCCGCACGAGCGCGCTCGCGCGCGGCCCGCCGAGGCCGAGCGCCCGCAGCTCGGCCGGCGAGAAGCGGCCCATCACCGCCGGCGTCGGCGCTGCGTGCAGCCCGTCGAGCGAAGGAGTCGCCGCCCGCACGACCCGGCGCTCGATCTCGCGCGCTCGTCGCGCCGTGATCAGCTGACCGCAGAGCGCCCGAAGCAGTGCCTGAGTGACAGTCGCGCAGCGAAGCGGCCGCAGCCCGCGAAGTCGGCGAACCGTCTCACCCAGCAACGGATCGCGGGAGAACCGATCCACGAACTCGGAGTGGTCGTCGTCGAGCCCCAGCGTGAAGCGCATCCGCTCGACCGCTTCTTAGCTCGCTGCCTGAACGAGCAGGACGCCGTCCGGTTGCTGTCGCGCTGAGGCGATCTCGAGTCGGCCGTCGACCTCGTACACCGCCCGAAGGACGCCCCCGGCGGCGACGCGCGTCGCATCGCTGCCGTGCCGGGTCGAAAGGCGGAGCGAATAAGGGCCGCGCGCCCGGAGCGAGGCCTCGATCAAGTTAGGCTCTGGGGCCTCGACGACGAGGAACTGAGCTGTGCGGCGCGGTCGAGGACGTCGAGCGCCTCGGAGTCGCGGCCGTTTTTGCGGAGATAGCGAGCCCAGGCGCGAAATGCGTCTGCCTTCTCCACCTGCCGACCATGCTCGTCGATCAGCTCGACCGCAAGCTTGAAGGTCTCGTCCGCCTCAGGGTTGTCCTGCTTTGCAAGTGCCTCGGCCAGGATCCCCAGGTAGACGCCACGTTCCGCCGGATAGCCATCGCCGAGCGCGGTTAGCGCTTCACGTGCAAGCAGCTCCGTCTCCGCCGGCCGGTCGAGCAGAGCCGCACGCCGCGCCTGGTCGGCGCGAAGATTCGCGAGATCGAGCGGATCCGGCTTCGGCCCGAACATCTGCTCGGCCGCGGCGAATTGCGCCCCGGCTTCTTCTGCCTTTCCCTGGGACATCATGATCGTGCCGCAGAGTAGATGTGCCCGCGCGAGATGGAGTGTGTCTTCCGTCACCGCGAGTAATGCGATCGCACGCCGGATGTAGTCGAGCGCAGCCCCCGTCTGCCCGCGAATCTCGTTCAGGCGTGCGAGCGACCAGTAGCGCCGGACTCGGGTGTACGCGTCTGTGACCTCGTCGGCCTGAGCGAGCGCGTCCTCGAGCACGGCCTCTGCGCGACTGAGATCACCCTGGTCGCTGAGCGCGTAGCTCAGATAGGTCGAAAACCGAACCTGATTCGTCCTGTCTACAGGACTTTCCTCCACAACACGAGCCAGAGAGCTTTCAAAGAGGTCAACGGCCCGCTGCGGTTGGCCGAGGGCCGCGTAGCACTGCCCGAGCGTCGCGTAGACGTCAGGCCGTTGGGACGGGCCGAGGAGATCTGACCCGATCGCGTCCTCCAAGCGCTGCACGGCGGCGGTGTTGTTTCCGGCTCGCGCCTCGGCGAGGCCGATCGTTATGCGCGCGCGGAGCGCAGAGGTCGAGTCCCCGCCCGCGAGTGCTTCATCCAGGATCTTCTGGAGAACGCTTTGGGCCTTCGCGGGGTCGTCGGCGAGCCGCAGCTCGAGCTCCGCATCGGCGAGCCGGAGTTCGCGCTGATCGACGTCGCGAAGGTCGGACCCTGTCTCGAGGTACTCCACCGACACACCGAGTTTTGGGGCGAGCTGCCGGAGAGCCTTGACGGACGGACGGCGTGCCCCGGCCTCGATCCGCGAGATGTACGCGTACGAAACGCCCGGAGAAGAGAGCTCGCGTTGCGAGAGCTGACGTTCGAGCCGCAAGCGGCGCAGGCGCGGCCCAATTGACTCTGGTCCAGGCGTCTGCGCTTCGTCCATAGACACCGCGCATCTTGCTGCCTACCGCGCCCGCCGTCAAAGCAGGTCTAGCCGGAGCATTGACAACAAATGGCTACGCCGTTTTGTTTACACGACCTCGCTCGTCAAGCCGGTTTCAAGCGCTCCCGCCCGTAAGCTTGGCATGTGAGCGGCACGATCGATCCGCGCGTCGACATCGGGCACGTGCACCTCAAGGTCTCGGACATCGACCGGGCACTCGCCTTCTACCGCGACGTGCTGGGGTTTGAGGTGACACAGCGCTTCGGCGACGATGCGGCCTTCCTCAGCGCCGGCGGCTACCACCATCACCTCGGCCTCAACACGTGGGAGAGCCGCGGGGGCTCACCGCCCCCGCCTGGAACGACGGGCCTCTACCACGTCGCGATCCGCTATCCGGATCGGGCGACCCTCGGTGACGCCCTGCAGCGACTCGTCGAGGCCGGCGTCCCGGTCAGTGGCGCGACCGATCACGGTGTCAGCGAGGCGATCTACCTCAGCGATCCCGATGGAAACGGGATCGAGCTCTACCGGGACCGTCCTCGCGAAGAGTGGCCCCGCGCGCAGGACGGCGAGGGCGTCGCGATGTTCAACGCGCCACTCGATCTCCAGGCGCTGCTCGCGGAAGCGACCGCGAAGACTTAGGTTCTGCTCTATGCCGCGGGGTTACATGGAAGGGCCAGCATCCGAGGAAGCGGAGCGTCGCCTCGAAGAGCTCGAGCGGGAGCCGGTCGCCGAGAAAGCTGAGCAGCGTCTCGCCGTCTTTGGCTCGACCGAGGACGACGCCGAGCCTCACTTCCTGGGCTGGCGCGACGAGGTCGATCCCGATGAGCTCTTCGAAAGCGGCCGCGCCTGGGGCCTGAAGGTCGTGCGGCGCCGCTCAGGCTAGCCGGGCCTGGCTCGAAAGGCCCCAATCCAGCCCAGCCCCCTTGGGGGGTGCAAAAAGGTCCCTACCGGCACGCTATCGAGGATCGCGTGTCGCATCTGTCGGGCCTCTGCACCGGATGCGTGACAACGCGCTATACCTACGGTCGATGGCCAAGCAGGCCAAACCGGTCGAGCAGGTCGACAGCGTGATCGTCCGCTTCGCGGGCGACTCGGGGGACGGCATGCAGCTGACAGGCGGGCGCTTCACCAGCGAGACCGCCGTGCTCGGGAACGACCTTTCGAGCTTTCCGGATTTTCCCGCCGAGATTCGCGCCCCGGCGGGGTCGCTCCCCGGCGTCTCGGGTTTCCAGGTCCACTTCGCCGATCACGACATCCTGACGCCGGGCGATGCGCCGAACGTGCTGGTGGCGATGAACCCGGCCGCCCTGAAGACGAACCTCCGCGACGTGCCGCGCGGCGGCACGCTGATCGTCGACCAGGACACATTCACCGAGCGCAACCTCGCCAAGGCCGGCTACGAAGCGAACCCGCTCGAGGACGGCAGTCTCGACGGCTACGACGTCCACATGGTTCCGCTGACCACCATGACGCTCGAGGCGACGAAGGAGGTCGAGGGCGTCACGAAACGCGAGGCCGAGCGCGCGAAGAACATGTTCGCGCTCGGGCTGATGTCGTGGCTCTACCACCGCCCGACCGAGCACACGGTGTCCTTCCTCGAGCGCAAGTTCGCGAAGCGGCCCGAGATTGCCGAGACGAACAAGCGAGCCTTCCAGGCGGGCTACGCGTTCGGGGAAACGACCGAGGACTTCGCCGTCTCCTACGAGGTCAAGCCGGCGAAGCTCCGGCCCGGCACGTACCGGAACATCACCGGCAACCAGGCGCTCGCCTACGGCCTGATCGCCGCCAGCGTCAAGTCGGGCCTGCCGCTCTTTCTCGGCGCCTATCCGATCACGCCCGCGTCGTCGATCCTCGAGGAGCTCGCGCGCCACAAGAACTTCGGTGTCCGCACCTTCCAGGC
>JALYLK010000304.1 GCA_030774275.1 Actinomycetota bacterium | reverse complement strand
TCCTCCATCGGCGTCGTCCCGGCGTGAGCCGCGCGGCCCTCGAAGGTCACCGCGCCCCGCGCCTGCCCGATCACGCCGCTGACGATGCCGAGGGGCTCGCCGAGGCGCTCGAGCACCGGCCCCTGCTCGATGTGAAGCTCGACAAACGCCTCGGGGAGCCCCGCCAGGCGCCGGCTTCCCATCGGCCCTGTCTCCTCGGCCCGGAAGGCGACCACGGCGAGGGGTGACTCGCGGAGGCGATCGACGGCCTCGATCGCCGCGACGACTCCAAGGGCGCCGTCGAAGCGCCCGCCGTTCGGGACCGTATCGAGCTGCGAACCGGTCCAAACGCGAGTCTCACCCCGACGCCCGAAGAGGTTGCCCGCCTCGTCCCGTCCGACCTCAAGGCCTGCCTCCCGCATCCATCGGGCGGCAAGCTCGTGAGCGGCGTCCTCCTCCGGCGAATAGCCCGCACGCGTCCCACCACCGATCGCGTACAGCTCGTCGAGCCGCTGCAGAAGGCGCGTGGCTACAGTCCGAACGGGTTGAACAGGTCAGGACTGCGAAGCATCGTGGAGCGCCGCTGATTCAGGCCGATCCCCATACGTCTACCGGAGCCTACCTCGGGCCATTTCGGGACTGCGACGGACGACTTCTGAGGCGAGCGAGAGAACCTCTTGACAGATGTTCTGAGAAGGAAGACCCTAGTTTTGGACGAGCAATGAGGTGAATGCCCTGCTGACAGCACTCGCTGCGCTCGCGTTGGCGGCTCCCGCGCTCGGCGCACCGCCTCCGAACGACAACAGGGCTGACGCCCAGCTCCTCCCGTCGTTCCCGGCGTCGACGCAGGGCACCACCGTGGATGCGACGGTCGAGCGACTCGACCCACAAGTATCGAAATGCGGCCGGATCGAAGCGACCGTCTGGTACCGGATCGAGGCGGCGCCGGACGGCACGATCGTCGCAACGGTCCAGGCGAGAGGCCCGCTCGCACCGGTCGTCCGCATCTATCGGCGCAACCCCTCGAACATCGCGGAGGTGTCCTGCGGCACGGCCGCGGCCGGCGGCAAGGTGGTGACGTCGGTCGCCGCCGTGCGCGGCGCCGGCTATCTGATCCTCGTCGGACACCGGCCGGGCGCGTCGAGCGGCGAGTTTGATCTGCGGGCCGATCTCGTCCTGCCACCGGACAACGACGAGCGGGGCCAGGCCGCGCCGGTCGGGCGCCTCCCCAGCACCAGACGCGGGACGACGCTGGGCGCCACGAGCGACGACTACAACCACTGCAGGATGTCCGGAGGGGGCGTCTGGTATCGGTTCCGAGGGCCCACTACGGGACGCGCGATCGTCCAGCTCGCGGTGGGTCGTCGCGCCGGCATGGTTGCCGCCTTCCGCCGCGTCCGCGGTGATGTCGAGGAGATCGGGTGCGCAGAAACAGACCGCCGCGGAAAGGCGGTGCTTGGATTCGCCACCGCCGGCCAGTACCTGCTGCTCGTCGGTGACAGAGCAGGCTCCAGCCCGGGCGAGTTCACGCTCACGATCCGCGCCGGCGAAGCACCCGAGCAGCTTCCGGGGCGCGCCCTGCCACACGGAGGCATCTCCGGTTCCGTCGATGGTTTGACGGACGTGAACGACATCTGGTCGGTGCGGCTAAGTCGGGGAAGGACGTACCGAATTTCATTCAGCTCCGCGCCCTGCGCACGAGCCCGCCTCAGGCAGGGGAACAGCACGCTCCGAAGCTTCGACTGCCGGGGCTACACGACCTTCACTCCCGGTACGGACGGGGGTGGCCGCTACGCGGTGGAGGTGGAGGCGGCGCCGAGCACGCAGCGCGAGAACTACCGGCTGCAGGTCGTTGCGGCCGGAGCCGACGACCTCGGCGTTGGTATCGAGCTCACGGCGGGGTCCACCCGCCGAGGCCGTCTGTCACCCGGCGGCGTGGACGTCGTGGACCTCTACCACTTCGACGTCGCTCGGCCGAGCGAAGCTCGGATGAGCCTCGTTCGAGGCGCGGGCCGCTCCTTTCAGCTTGTTCTGCTGACGGACTCCGGGACTCGGCTTGCGAGCGGCGAGACCGGCATACGACGCCGGCTTGCCCGCGGCCGCTACGTCATCGCGGTGGAGGCTCCACCCGGCACGAGCTCGGGCGTCTACCGCCTGACCCTGCGTCTGCGCAGTTTGACCTCGACGAGCGTGCTCGTTTCCGGCACAAGCTCGGGCGAGGTGGCCCCGGGGACAACCGTCTCGATCTCGTGCGCGATCTCCCCGGCGACGTCAGGAGGGCGGATCGAGATCCAAATCGACCGCTTCGACACGCTGACCGGCTGGGAGTTTTATCGTGTGATCCGCGTCCCGGTCGGCGCAACGGTCTCCTGGCGACCGCCTGCCGCCGGACGCTGGCGCATCAAGGCCCGATTCCTCGGCACGCCAGAATCGGCTCCGAGCCGCAGCGGTTACGCCTTCCTGCTCGTAGCGAAGCCGATCGGATAGCACAGCGAAGCTCGCATACCTACGCGTGTTCGAACCGACTAGAGGCCGAACGGGTTGAAGGGTTTCGGGCTCGTGGAGACGATGACGCTCTTCGTCTCCAAGTAGAGCTCGAGAGTCTCCAGCCCCAATTCCCGCCCGAAGCCGGACTGCTTGTAGCCGCCGAACGGGATGCCGGGGAAAGCGGTGTAGGGCATGTTGATGCCGACCGTGCCGGCCTTGATCCGCCGGGCTAGGCGATGTCCCCGCGCCGGATCGCCAGTCCAGACCGTCGCCATCAGGCCATACCTGACGTCGTTCGCGATTCGTGCCGCGTCCTTTTCGTCCTCGAACGGGGTCACCGTGACCACCGGCCCGAAGATCTCCTCTTGCGCGACCGCCATCGCATTGTCGACCTTCGCCAGGACGGTCGGCGGATAGAAGGCGCCCTGTCCGTCAGGCGGTTCGCCGCCAGCCATGACCTCGGCGCCCTCGTTGCGCCCCTGCTCGACGAAGCCGTGAACCTTGTCGCGGTGTTCGACGGAGATCAGCGAGCCGACCTGCGTCTCGGCCTCGAGCGGATCGCCGACTCTCAGCCGGTTGGCGGCCTCGCTGAACCGACTGACGAACTCGTCGTAGAGCGACGCCTCGACGAGGATCCGCGAGCGAGCCTCGCAGCTCTGGCCCGCCGAGTAGTAGATCGACCAGACCGAGCTGGGGATCGCGTCCTCGAGGTTCGCGTCGGCGAACACGATGTTGGGGCTCTTGCCGCCCAACTCGAGCGTCAGCCGCTTGATCGTGTCCGAGGCGAGCCGCATGATCTCGCTCCCGGTCGCGGTGGAGCCGGTGAAGGCGATCTTGTCGACGCCCGGGTGACGAACGAGGTAGGCCCCAACAGTCGTTCCCGGCCCCGGGACGACGTTGATCGTTCCCGGCGGGAAGCCGACCTCGGCCGCGAGCTCAGCCATTCGGAGCGCCGTCAACGGTGTCGCCGAGTCCGGCTTGAGTACCACCGTGCACCCGGCGGCGAGCGCCGGTGCAAGCTTCCACGTCGTCATCATCAACGGGTAGTTCCACGGCACGATTTGTCCCGCGACTCCGACCGGCTCCTTGAGCGAGTAAAAGAGCAGCGAGCCGCCGAGCGGGTTCGAGCGCCCTGCGATCGATCCGATCGCGGAGGCGTAGAAACGGAAGTTCTCGACCCCTTGGGCGAGTTCGGCCTTGACGGAAGAGATCGCCTTGCCGACGTTGCGGACCTCGAGCTCGGCGAGCTCCTTCCGGTTTGCGTGGATCGCGTCGGCAAGTGCATGCAAGAGCCGCGAACGCTCGGTTGGCGGCGTCCTTCCCCAATCCCCTGCAAGGGCAGCTTGTGCCGCCTCGACGGCGCGGTCGACGTCGGCCTCACCGGCGACCGCGACGCGGGCCAGCGACTCGCCGGTCGCGGGCTCGCTCAGCTCGCGGGTCTCTCCGGAAGCCGGCTCGGCGCTTTCACCGTTGATGAACAGCCCGTACTCGCGCTCGGTCGCTATAGCCATCTGCGGCCTGAGCCTAGCGAGTGGGGCGACCGCGTCGTCCGCCTCGGCCGTCGCGACACGGACCTGGGACGCCGGTCCTCTGCGTTGTGCGGATGAAGCACGAGGGCACGACTGCCTCAGGCCGCCGCTCTCGCAGGCGGTTGAATGTTCACGCGCGCGCCCCTTGGGGGGTGCGCGAGCGCCCCTACCAAAACGCTATCGAGCCCGACCGCACGTGTCTGTGCCGCAAGTGCGCCGGATTCGTCACGCCTCGAGGCGCTCGAACAGCGCGGCTTGTCCTTGGCCCACTCCGACGCAAAGCGTTGCCAGCCCGTACCGCCCGCCGCGGCGGCGGAGCTCGTGCAGCAACGTCACAACGAGCCGGGCGCCGGTCATGCCCAGGGGATGGCCGAGCGCGATCGCGCCGCCATTCACGTTCACCTTCTCCGGATCCAAGCCCAACTCGCGGATGACCACGAGGCTCTGCGAGGCGAAGGCCTCGTTCAGCTCGACGAGGTCGATCTCCGAGACCTCGAGGCCGGCACGTGCCAGCGCTTTTCGTACGGCCGGGATCGGGCCGATTCCCATCACTCGCGGATCGACACCGGCAACCGCCGAACCCAAGAACGTTCCGAGCGGCTCCACGCCGAGTTGGCGCGCCTTCTCCTCCGTGGCGACCACGACCGCCGCGGCGCCGTCGTTGATTCCGGCCGAGTTGCCGGCCGTCACAGTGCCGCCCTCGCGAAAAGCCGGCTTGAGCGCGGCCAGCTTCGAAGCATCCGTATCCGGCCGCGGATGCTCGTCGCGCCCCGCTTCACCAACCGGCACGAGCTCGTCTGCGAAGCGCCCTGCCTGCTCGGCCGCAGCCCAGCGGCGCTGCGACTGCAGGCCGAAAGCATCCTGGTCCTCCCGCGAGACGCCGTAGCGCTCCGCCACGTTCTCGCCCGTCTCGCCCATCGACTCGAGCGGGAACATCTCCTCCATCCGTGGATTGGGAAAGCGCCAACCCAGGGTCGTGTCGTAGACCGTCCGGTCGCCGCGCGGAAAGCCGTGCTCAGGCTTGCCGAAAACGAACGGGGCACGGCTCATCGATTCGACGCCGCCGGCGACATAGAGATCTCCCTCGCCCGCCGCGATGGCGTGACAGGCCGAGACGATCGCGGACAGACCCGAGGCGCAGAGACGGTTGACGGTGATGCCCGGGACCGAATCCGGCAACCCCGCCAGCAGCGAGGCCATCCGCGCGACGTTGCGGTTGTCCTCACCCGCCTGGTTGGCGCAGCCGAAGTAAACGTCTTCGATCGCGGCGGGCTCGACCCCGGCGCGCCGGACGGCCTCACCGATCACGAGCGCCGCGAGGTCGTCGGGCCGCTCGCCGGAGAGCACGCCACCGTAGCGCCCCACGGGCGTGCGAACGCCGCTCAGGATGACCGCTCGGCTCACAAATCGAGGCTAGCTAACGAAGTCGAGCTCGACGGGCTGGGGAAATGCGCCGAGCTCCTCGCCGCGCCGCAACAGCTCCTCCACGGCCTGCCGGCCCTCCTCGCCGTAGTCGCATGTGTACTCGTTGACGTACATGCCGACGAAGCGGTCGGCTAACTCGGTGTCTAGCCCCCGTCCGAACCCGAGGGCGTACTCCATCGCCTCCGTGCGGTTCTCAAGCCCGGCGAGGATCGACTCGCGCAGCACCTCGGAAAGATCGTGCAGGACCTCAGGCCCGAGATCACGCCTCGCGACGTTGATCCCGAGGGGCAACGGAAGGCCGGTCTCCAGCAGCCACCATTCACCGAGGTCCACCGCCTTCTGCAGACCCTCGGCCTCATACGTCAGCTGGCCTTCGTGGATCAAGAGGCCCGCTTCGGCGCGGCCGGACTTGACCTCGTCGAGGATCTGGTCGAACGGCACTTCGCGATAGGCGAAGTCGGCGCCGAAATAGAGTCGCAGGACGAGGAAGGCCGTCGTCATCTTCCCGGGCACGGCGATCTCTGCGCCCTGGAGCATGTCGCGCGTCAAAGGCTCCCGCGAGACCACTACCGGGCCGTAGCCGGACCCCATGCTCGCTCCGTGGGGCAGCACGGCGTAACGATCCTGGACGTACGGATACGCGTGGAGCGAGATCGCGGTCGTCTCGAGCTTGCCGTCAACCGCCCATTCGTTCAGCGTCTGGATGTCGCGGAGCACGTGCTCGAACTCGAACCCGCGCGTATCGATCCGCTCGGCGGCGAGCGCCCAGAACATGAACGCGTCGTCTGGATCAGGGCTATGCCCAAGGCGAATCAGCACGTCGGCGAGGCTAACAGGCTCAACCCGAAGGCAGGTGCAGCTCCGTCTCCCGCTCTCTTGCGAGGCGTGGTTGAGCGGCCGCGCACAGGTCTACGCCGCCGTTGATGCTGGCATCGCAAGCGACGCCCTAGACTGAGTAACGGTGGCAGGTCCGAAGCTAACCGACTCGATCCAGGACTACCTGAAGGCGATCTACAAGCTCCAGGAGGGCGAAGCTCGGGTCTCGATCACGGCACTCGCCCGCGAGCAGGGGATCGCCGCAGGTTCGGCCAGCGAGATGGTCAAGAAGCTGGCGGCGCTCGACCTCGTCGAGCACGCCCCGTACAAAGGGGTTCGTCTCACCGCCGCGGGCGAGCGGGTCGCGGTCGAGGTGATTCGCCACCACCGGCTGCTCGAGCTCTACCTGGCCGAGACCCTTGGGCTCAACGTCGAGGACGTCCACGACGAGGCCGACCGGCTCGAGCACGTCCTGTCGGAGGAGCTCGAGGCGAGAATCGACCGCGCGCTCGGCTTCCCCACGCACGATCCACACGGGGACCCGATCCCGAATGCAGCGCTCGAGTGGCCGAAGTCGCAGACGGGCTAGACGCGCATTAATGCCCGAAGAACCAGCGCTCTAAAGGCTTCAGCAACTCTTCGCGCGCAAAAGGGTCGACCGTCCCCATCTTTCCGTCCTGGGCCGAGACGCGGGTGTCGTCCTCGAGGGCCGCGTTCGCGCATTCGAGCGCATCCTCGAGCTCGTAGCCCTCGAAGACGTAATCGTCTGTGCGCGACTCCTCGCTGAGCCTGTGTTGTGGATTGATCGCACGGCCGACCGCCCAGAGTGCCCCTGGCTTGCGCTCGATCCAGATCACCACGCGCTCGGACACACCGA
Source organism: Actinomycetota bacterium (assembly GCA_030774275.1). GTDB lineage: Bacteria > Actinomycetota > Thermoleophilia > Gaiellales > Gaiellaceae > 13-2-20CM-68-14. Next base: position 156 of record JALYLK010000304.1, on the reverse strand, counting down.
GGTCATCCACGCCCTCGACCACGCGCTCGGCAAATACGGCGCTGGACTCGTGGCGCTTCACAAAGAAAACCCTAGCGCGGCCCGCCCGTAGAATCGAGGCGTGGCGAGGTTCCGCAGCCTGCTCAGGAGTCCGTTCTCATTTCTCTTCGCCGGCTC
>JALYLK010000303.1 GCA_030774275.1 Actinomycetota bacterium | reverse complement strand
CGCGTCCGCTTCCGCGGCGACGAGGAGAAGGCGAAGACGCCGTACGAAGGCGTCGACCCGCTGCGTCCCGAAGACATCGCCGAATGCATCCTCTTCGCGCTCACGCGGCCCCTCCACGTCAACATCGACGAGCTTGTCGTCAAAGCTTTGGCGCAATCAAGCCCCGTTCGCATCGCCAGGACATGACTTGCCTCAGCTGACCATCCTCGAAGGTTCGACCTTCTGCATTTGTGACGACGTCGGTGACCTCGACCGCCGCACGCACGGCTTCTACAGCGAGGACACGAGATTCCTGTCGGTACTGCGCTTCAGGATGAACAACACCCGGCCGCTCCTGCTCTCCTCCGGCAAGGTCGAGTACTTCTCGGCCGCGTTCTTCCTGCGCAACCCATTGGCCGGCGGCCTCGGGCAAGACGTGATCTCCATCCTGCGCGAACGATTCGTCGGCGAATCGATGCAGGACGTGATCGTCGCCCAGAACCAGAGCATGGAGCGGCAGTCGTTCGAGCTGTCGTTGGAGATCGAGGCAGACTTCGCGGACATCCTGTCGGTCAAGGAGCACGACTTCGCGCTGGGCGATCCACTGCGGGCGAGGCCGCTGCCCAAGCCGGTGGCGATCAGCTTCGCCGAGGAGCACAACGAATTTCTGCTCGAAGACCCTAACGACGGCGCCCAGACGCAGGTCATCTTTTCCGAGCGCGGCGAGATCGACGGCGCAACGGTCCGCTGGAAGGTCGAGCTCGAACCGCGCGAGCGCTGGCATCTGCGCGTCGACGTGATTCCGTCGCTCGAGGGCGACCATGTGATCCCGAGGCAGGTCGAGCGGCGGTTCGGCGACGAGATGACACGCGTCCGCGAGTCGCTCGCCGCCTGGCGCCTCCGGGTACCTCAGATCAGGGCCGATTGGGAAGAGCTCGGCCGCTCCTTCTTCCAGTCGGTCTCTGACCTCGCCTCGCTGCGGATGCAGCGGGGCGGGCGGATCGGCCGGCTGCCGGCTGCCGGGATGCCGTGGTTCATGACCGTCTTTGGTCGGGACACGCTGATCACGTGCTACCAGACGCTCTTGTTCGGGCCGGAGCTCGCCAGGAGCGGTCTCGACGTGCTCGCCGAGCTGCAGGCGACCGAGGACGATCCGACGATCGACGCCGAACCAGGGAAGATCGTCCACGAGGTACGCGAGGGCAAGGCTGCTCAAAGGTGGTTCCACACCTACTACGGCTCGGTCGATGCCACGCCGCTCTACCTGATCCTGCTCTCGGAGGTCTGGCGCTGGACGGATGACGCCGCCATGGTGCGTGAGTTGAAGGAGCCTGCCCTGAAGGCGCTCGGCTGGATCGACGAGTACGGCGACCGCGACGGGGACGGCTTCGTCGAGTACGAACGGCGAACCGAGCGCGGGCTCGAGAACCAGTCGTGGAAGGACTCGGGCGACTCGCAGCGCTTCCACGACGGCTCGCTCGCCCATGGCCCGATTGCCCCTTGCGAGGTGCAGGGCTACGTCTACGACGCCAAGCGGCGGACGGCAGAGATGGCCCGCGAGGTCTGGCGCGACCGGGCACTCGCCGACCGGCTCGAGCGGGAGGCGGAGGAGCTGCGGAGCGCCTTCGACGCGGCGTTCTGGACCGACCGCCGGGGCGGCTACTACGCGCTGGCGCTCGATGGAGAGAAGCGGCAGGTCGACTCGCTGTGCTCGAACATCGGCCACCTGCTGTGGAGCGGAATCGTGCCCCGGGAGCGAGTCGATGCGCTGGTGGACGGGCTGATGGGCGAGGAGCTCTGGTCGGGCTGGGGCGTTCGCACGATGTCGACCGGCGACGCGGGCTACAACCCGCTCTCGTACCACAACGGGACCGTCTGGCCCCACGACAATTCGTTGATCGCGGTCGGGCTTGCGCGCTACGGGCGCTGGCCTGAGGCGCAGCGAATCGTTCGCCGGATGGTCACCGCCGCCGCCTACTTCGGCTACCAGTTGCCGGAGGTGTTCGCGGGGCTCGCGCGGCAGGAGACACCGTTCCCGATCGCCTATCCCACGGCGGCCCGGCCGCAGGCCTGGGCGGCCGGAACGCCTGTGCTCCTGCTCCAGGTGCTGCTCGGCTTGCGCCCCGACCGGGCGCGCCACGCGCTCGAGACACTGGCGCCGCCGGAGCTGCCGTCCTGGGTCGGCCGGTCGCTCCGCCTCACCGGCGTGCGTGCCTTCGACCGCCAGTGGGACGTGCGCGTCGACGATTCACACGTCACAGTTGAGGAAGCCTAGGAGTCCCTTTCACGATGAAG
>JALYLK010000302.1 GCA_030774275.1 Actinomycetota bacterium | reverse complement strand
AGGACGTCTTCGCCCGTCGCTGGCGGACATCGCTTCGCCGGCTACCCACCGAGGACGAGGCCCGGCGTGAGCTTGCGCTCGCCGTGCTTGCCGGAACGGACGAGGTATCGGCCGCCGACGTCGCCGGCGCGCTTGGCTGGCGCCGGAAGGAGGCAGAGCTGGTTCTCACGGAGCTCGCGGCCACAGGTCGCGTAACGCAGCGTGAGGACGACGGACTCCAACTTTGGTCGGCTTAGCCTCCGTTTGACGGCGCTAGACTCGTCAGCCGAGGCGAGGTAGCTCAGTTGGTAGAGCACACGGCTGAAAACCGTGGTGTCGCCGGTTCGATTCCGGCCCTCGCCACCTCTCGTAGAACAGACTCAAGAGAGGCCGGCTTTGCCGGCCTCGCTGCCCTTGTGGACCCCAGCGAGGGGGTCCACGGGGAAACCGGGTTTCCCCCGTGAAGCGAGCGCCGAAGGCGCGACGCGGCTAACCGACGGAGCGGGCGTTCGCCAGGCGGTCGACGAGGCCCTCCACCAGCTCGCTCTTGAGCAAGACGCCGTCGGCGCCGGCTTCCTTGACGGCCTGATGCAGCTTCGGCGCGTCGTCTCCGGTCAGCGCGATCAGGCAGAGGGCCGGGTGGTGATGCCGCAGGTGGGCGACCGCTGTCACGCCGTCGACGAGCGGCATATGCAGGTCGATCACGACTGCGTCGGGGAGGAGCTCGTCGGCCTGCTCGATCGCCTCGAGGCCGTTCTCGGCCAGCCCGACGACGCTGAGCTCCGGTTGGCGGTCGATCAGCTCGCTGAGCGATTCGAGAAAGATTCGGTCGTCGTCGGCAAGCAGGACACGGATCCCTTGACGATCGACCTCCTCCATCGTCACCAACGGTAGTTTCCCGCCCGTGCACGCGCAAACAAAGCCGCGGTCGGTGGCGTTGATCGGTGCGAGCCTCGATCTGGGGGCGGGCAGGCGCGGCGTCGACATGGGGCCGTCCGCGATCCGTTACGCAGGTCTGGCTGCAAGGATCGAGAGCCTCGGGCGGCGCGTTTTCGACTGGGGCAACGTCGAGGGCGCGGTTCCCGAGGCAACGGACATGGGCAGCGAGCGCGTGCGCTTTCTGGCGCCGATCAAGCAGGCGTGCGAGCGCGTGGCGCACCTGGTCGCGCGTTCGGTCGAGGAGGGCCTCCAGCCGCTCGTGCTCGGCGGCGACCACTCGATCGCGATCGGGACGCTTGGCGGTCTGGCTCGAGCCCACGGGCCCGGTGGCGTGCTCTGGATCGACGCCCACGGCGACATGAACCGGCCCGAGACCTCCCCGACGGGCAACGTGCACGGGATGCCACTCGCCGCCGCGCTCGGGTTGGCCGGCCCCGAGTTCGAGAGCGAGGCCTGGACGCTGCCGGCGGTGCTTCCCGAACGTGTGGCCTTGGTCGGCATTCGCTCGCTGGACCTCGCCGAAGCCGAGCTTCTCTCCGAGCTGAACGTCGCGGTGTACACGATGAGCGACGTCGACAAGCTTGGTGTCGAGCGGGTGATCCGCCAGTCCCTTGAGCACATTGCAGGTTCCGAGTTCGTACACGTGAGCCTCGACATGGATGCGCTCGAGCCGGACATCGCTCCCGGCGTCGGAACGCCCGTCCGGGGAGGCCTTTCTTATCGGGAGGCCCACCTCGCGATGGAGCTTGTGGCGGAGTCTGGGCTCGTCGGTTCGCTCGAGGTCGTCGAGGTGAACCCGATTCTCGATCGCGAGAACGAGACCGCGGAGCTCGCGGTCGAGCTGGTCGCGAGCGCGCTCGGCGAGCGGATCCTCTAAGAGCCCCTTTCACAATGAAGCACTGAGCCGCCGGGCCGCGCTGGACGGCCCCTGGCGGCGTCCTCGGTCGCGCCCGTATCTGCTGATACGGGCACTCCCTGCGTCCTTGCCAGGAACCGACCATCGCACCCCGGCGACGAGGCCCCATCATGAAAGGGGCTCTAGGCGAGGGCCTCGAGCAGCGCAGGCGCGAGCTCGCGCCAGTCGCCGGCGAGCCCGACATCGGCCGCGTCCAGCAGCGGCGAGCGCTCGTCGGCCGCGATCGCCGCGATCACCCCGGCCTTGACCGCTCCGGTCAGGTGCTCGAAGCCCGGGTCGGCTTCGACCGCGACGTAGATACGTGGCGCGACGGCTCGCCCTTTGATCCCGATCTCCGCGGTCCACAAGACGATCCCGGCTGCGCAGGCTTTCCGGTCGCCACCGATCGCCGCATCGGCGCGGGCAGCAGCTTCTTCCAAGGCAGACAGGTCAACCGAAGGGCCGAGGCCGGCAACGATCTCGGCCTCGTCGAGCCGCCACGGCGGCGGGTCGCTCTTCCTCTCCTCCAGAAGCCGAGTCGGACCCTGGGGAAGGCTGGGGAGCTCGATTCGGCGAACCTCGGCGTCCCCAGCGCGAGGTTCTAGCGGCTCGAACATTCGTGGACGCACCGTCGCCAGCTGAGGCGTCGTCGAGCCCATGATGACCGAGACGATGTTGCCGCCGTAGGCGGGCTTGTGCTGGACGAGACGGCCGCCGCGGTCGATGCCCAGATCGACGCAGTCGGCCGTCATTCCGAACTGCAGCTCGCCCGCGACGCGCGGCCCGAGGTCGCGGCCGCGCAGAGTCGCCGGAATGAGCAGCACGTGTGGGCGTTCTCTCTCGACGATCGACCGGACGGCAGCGACCCACGGCTCCGGCACGTAGTCGCGCAAGGCCGCATCCTCGGCGACGTGGACGACCTCCGCTCCGTGGCGCGACACCGCCTCGACCGCGGCATCGACATCGTGGCCGAGTACGAGCGCGACGTTCGCGCCGCCGAGCTTTCCCGAGAGCTCGCGGCCCTTCGCCAGCAACTCGAGCGAGGCGCGGCTCGGGCGGCCCTCGACTAGCTCGACGAGCGTCCAGCAGTCATAGAACCGGCCGGGCTCCTTTGCCAGATGGGGCGGCTTGTCCCAGGCGGTCGCACCGGCGGGCCGCTCCCCGGCAAGCGCGCGGATCCGGGCGGCGGCTTCCTCGACCGACCCGACCCGCTCGCCCAGGCGCTCAGGCGTGACGTCGTGGACGGCGAGCACGCGAGTCGGGGAGCCGGTCTGGCCGAAGCGCTTGTCGTCCTCGCGCAGATCGTCGACAAGATCGGTCGCCGCCCACACGTCGATCCGGCCTTCTCGTGGCGTTGGTGCCGGCTCGCGCTGAGCCCGGGCGACGGAGACGACGGCGGGCAGCGGCAGCTCGATCGTCTGCTCTCCCTCGTCGGTTTCTCGGCGCACGTGGAGCCGCTGGCCCTGCAGCTCGAGCCCGACAGAGCCCGTGGCGTGCGGGCGGCCGAGGAATGCCGCGACCTCAGGCGGCACCTGGCGCGTTTCCGCGTCCAGGGTCTTGCGACCGCAAAGCACGAGGTCGCACCCCTCCTTCTCCAGCGCCAGAGCGAGCGTGCGAGAGGTCCCGATCGTGTCTGCGAGGGCGAAGGCCCGATCGGACAGGTGAATGCAGCGGTCGGCTCCGAGGCCGAGGCATTCCCGCAGCGCCTCCTCGGCTTGCGGCGGCCCCATCGCCATGGCGATCACCTCGTCATCCGGCCGCCTCAATCTCACCGCCTCCGTCACGGCCAGGGCGTCGAACGGATTCAGGATCAACGGCACACCCTCGCGCTTGAGCGACCTCGTTTCCTGGTCGAACTCAATTTCGTCGGCACGCGGAATCTGCTTGACGAGGCAGACGATTTTCATTCGGGGGAGACTAATGGGAGGTGCTCGGGATCTTGTACGACATCCACGGCAACCTCGATGCCCTCGACAAAGTGCTGCCGGAAGCTGAGGCCGCAGGAGTCGATCGCTGGCTCCTCGGCGGTGACTACGGCGTGGTGAGCCCTTATCCGCTCGAGACGTTGGCCCGTCTGCGGGAGTTGCCGAATGCGACCTGGGTCCGCGGCAACGGCGAGCGCTGGCTGGTCGAGCCGCCGGAGGACCGGCCCGAGGTGACAGAGACGTACGAGCGATTTCAGGGCCAGATCCCTGATGAGGAAGTGCGATGGCTGTACGCGTTGCCGCCGCAGGCCGATCTCGACGGGATTCTCTACGTCCACGGCTCGCCGCTCGCCGACGACGAGAGCTTTGCCGCCGAGCCGCAAGAGGGGGAGGAGCGCCTGCTGGCCGGAGTTCACGACAGGTTGATTGTCTTCGGCCACAGCCATCTTCAGTTCCGTCGCCCAGGCCCGAACGGAACGGATCTCGTCAACCCGGGCAGCGCCGGAATGCCGCTCGACGGCGACCGGCGCGCCGCGTGGGCGACTCGGAACGGTGACTTCGCATTCAGGCGGACGGAGTACGACGTGGAGCGCGCCGCGGCTGCGTACCGCGCGATGGGCGGCGACTTCGGCGAGTTTGCGGCCCGGCGGATCGAGAAAGGCTCGGACTAATGCTGGGGCACTAATGCCGGGGATTCTCTACGACGTCCATGGCAACTTGAGCGCACTCGACGCCGTGTTGGCCGAGGCCGATCGCGAGGGCATCGACGAGTGGCTGCTCGGCGGCGACTACTGTGCTTTCGGGCCCTGGCCGGT
>JALYLK010000301.1 GCA_030774275.1 Actinomycetota bacterium | reverse complement strand
GCGGATCTGCGGCGAGCTGGCCAAGCTCGGCTTCCGGGTGTCTGCGACCAGCATCCGCCGGCTGCTCGCCCAAGCGAAGTTTGAGCCGGCGCCGCGGCGCGACGGGCCGAGCTGGCGTGGGTTCTTGCACGCGCAGGCTGCGAGCAGCATCGCCTGCGATTTCTTCACCGTCGAGAGCCTGTTCCTGCGCCGCTACTACGCCTTGTTCTTCATCGCCCACGGCAACCGACGCGTCTGGCTCGCGGGCTGCACCGCCAATCCCACCGGCGCCTGGGTCACCCAGCAAGCGCGCAACCTCGGCCTCGACTTCTCAGACCAGGGCATGCGGTTCCTGATTCGTGACCGCGACGGCAAGTACAGCGGCCCCTTCGACGAGGTGTTCCGCAGCGAAGGCATTCGGATCGTGAAGACGCCCGTGCGGGCGCCGAAGGCGAACGCGATCGCCGAGCGTTTTGTCCGCACGGTGCGCTCCGAGTGTCTCGACTGGCTGCTGATCCTCAACCGCCGTCACCTCGAAGGCGTGCTCCGCGTCTACGTCGACCACTACAACCAAGAGAGACCACATCGCGCGCTCGAACTCCGGCCGCCCGAACTCGACCAGCAGCGGGAGAAAGCGTCTGCGGGCGAGATTCGCCGTCGCGACCGCCTCGGTGGCCTCATCCACGAGTACCACCGAGCCGCCGCATGAGCCGCGACACAAATAGTGGCGCCCTTCAGGGAAGAAAATGAAGCGATTCCTGATTGTCCTGTTCGCCGCGGCGGCGACAACCGCGCCGATCGCGGCGACGGCATCGAGTGCCACGGCGTCCGTGTCCGTCGTCCGGCTCATCCGCGTCACGTCGCCGATCTCGCGTGGAAACTACGCCACGCTCGTTGCGCACGTGACTCCGTCGAGCGTCACCTGCTCGATCGCCGTCTACTACAAGTCCGGGAAGTCGACAGCGGCGGGTCTGCTTCCGCTGCGCCGCGCAGTCGCTGGCCGGGTGAGTTGGACGTGGAAAGTCGGAACGCGTACCACGCCCGGGCGGTGGCCGATCTACGTTCGCTGCGGAACGGCAGGGACGCTTAAGACGTCGTTCGTGGTCACGCGCTGAGTCTCGGCCTGGGCGTTCAGTACCGATGGCGTATGAGCCACAGCATCCGGGCGACTCGAAGCACCTGCCCCCGTTCATGTCGAGCGCCCCGACGGACGCGCCCGTGGTCACGATTCGCGACGTTCTCGTCGTCCCGACGACTCACGTGGAAGGCGACTACCCCGGCGACCTTGAGCAGCCGGCGGGGGACCAGGCGGTGGCGCTTGCCGATGGCATGACTCTTGAGGATCTCCCGACCGAGGACTCCGCGCTTGTGATGAACGCCTGCACCCAGCGTGGCCACTACTTCCTCAGCGTCCGGCAGTTCGGTGCCCGCTATACGTTCGTCCGCCAGGTCGATCCGGCCGTCTACGAAGATGAGCGGTTCGGCTGGGACGACGGCAACCGCCTCTTTTTCGCGATGGTGCTCTCGCGGCTAATCCGCGACAATGGACACTCGCTCGAGTTCGCGGCCCGGATCGTCGACCACGAGGACGGGATGCAGCAAGTGATCCCGGTCTACGCCCCCGGCTTCGTCGCTACCTATCGTCTTCGCCGAGACCGCGACTGGCTAACCGCCAGCGAGGCGGATGAGCTCCGCCAGCTCTTCGGAGACCATTGGCCCGTGAAGGACACGCTGCCGTGGAAGGTGATCCATGCCCTTAACCTCAGCGAGGATGCGGTGCATCTCCGCGTCCTGCAGCGGGCCCTCCTGTTGATAACGACCGCCCTCGACGGGTTGGTCCACTCGGACCACGCGAGAGTCGCAAAACAGTTTCGCGAGCGTCTCCCGCAGCTCGCGGCCGAGGTCGGGGTCGATGGGGTGGACGAACAATTCGCGCGGGACCTTTGGGACGGCCGTTCTGAGGCGGCGCACGGTGCCCAGGTCTCGATGTTCCGTGTCAGGCCGGAGCCGGAGCAGCCATCAGAGGACGAGGAGCCAGAGCAGCCACGCGGCGAGCCGGAGCCGCCCGAGGCGGAGGTGGACGTCGCCGCCCCGCTTGCCGTCGCGCAGGACGTGCTCCGTGCGGCAACGCGAAAGGCGATTCAGGACCCCGCGTTCCGCCAGATCTTCGAGTCCGAGCAGACGGTCGCGGCAAAGTGGCCGGTCGAAATCTGAGGGCGGCCGACCAAGCACGCCGCGGAGCGTGGAAGCTGTGGCTGTAACCATGATTGGGCAAAAGGGCCGCTCCACTGCCTGGACTCGCCGCTTTCTCGTAGTCCGCCCCGGCCAAGCGGCCAAGCGGCCAAGCGGACAACCAGAGGCGCGAAGCCGCACCAGTTGCGGGTTTGAGGACTCCCAGCGACGGCCAAGAGCGCGGACAACCGGAGTCGCTGGGGCCGCGGCAGCGCGCACACGGTGACTCTCGACTAGCGCCTAGCTTGCATTTTCTGACAACTGAATTCGCTGCCGATCCGCGTCTTGTCGCAGAGTGCGGGAAGTGCGACGCGTGCGGCAACCCGGCAGCAAGGGCTCATTCCGGCCTCAACGGACCAGCCGAATGGGCTAGCCCGCACTTCGCGGAACCCACATGACTACTCGGCTCGAACAGGCCAGACGGTCCCAGAGCCCAATCCGATATTGGTCGACAAGAACGGCCTGTGATCTACGGCCTCAGTAACGTTAGCTAGTCAGGCAACGCTCGCACCTCGCCTGCCTGTCAGCTTAACGTTCTCGTGGCTCGCGGAGCTCGGCAGCGACGGTCTGGAACTCGCGCAGCGCGGCGAGCCGCGACAGCGCCTGCCCCTCGAGCTGCCGGACCCGCTCGCGGGTCAGGTCGAGCTCGTGGCCGATCGCCTCGAGCGTCCACGGCTCGCCCTCGAAGCCGAAGCGCAGCTCGATGATGCGCCGCTCGCGCTCGGGGAGCGCGTCGAGAGCCCGCCGCACGCCCTGGCGGCGAAGCGACTCCTCGGCCTCCTCGAACGGGTCGGCGGCCTCGCGGTCGGCGAAGAGGTCGCCGAGCTCGCCCTCGTCGTCGGCGCCGACGGTCTGGTTCAGCGAGACGGATGCCTGCGCGGCGCCGCGCGCCTCGTCAACGTGCTGGAGCGGCAGGCCGGTCGCCTCGGCCAGCTCTTCCTTCGAGGCCTCGCGGCCGAGCTCCACCTCGAGCCGGCGCGCGGCACGCCCGAGCTTCTGCTGGCGCTCGACGACGTGGGTCGGGAGGCGGATCGTCCTGGCCTGGTTCGCAACCGCGCGCTGCACCGACTGGCGGATCCACCAGGTCGCGTACGTCGAGAGCTTGTAGCCGCGGCGCCAGTCGAACTTCTCGACCGCGCGGTTCAGCCCGAGCGTGCCCTCCTGGATCAGGTCGAGGAAGGGGACGCCGAGACCGCGGTAGCCCTTGGCGATCGAGACGACCAGTCGCAGGTTGGACTCGATCATGCGGCGCTTCGCCAGCGGGTCGCCGCGCTCGATCGCCTTCGCGAGCGTGACCTCCTCGTGCGCGGTCAGCAGCTTGTGCCGGCCGACGTCGGCCAGGAAGAGCTGCAGGCTGTCGCCCGCGCCCGACGCGGCGCTCGCCTCGGCGGCTGCCTGCGCGGCGGCCTCGGCCTCGGCGGCGGCGTCCTCCTCGGCGGTCGACGGCGGC
>JALYLK010000300.1 GCA_030774275.1 Actinomycetota bacterium | reverse complement strand
AGTTGGAGGAGTCGGAGCTTGAGGGGGCGGGGCCGCGGGTGGCGTGTTTCCGCCCGTACCTCGGCCGCCGGTGTCGCCAGTGTCGCCGGGGATGCCGGTATCGCCCGTGTTCCCAACCCCCCCGCTGCCGCCGCTGTCTCCGGTACCGCCCGTGTCGCCGTTGTTCCCGGTCCCGCCGTTGTCGGAGCCGCCTGTGCTGCCCGGATCGGGTGCCGGCTGGGCCGCGCCGCCGCCTCCGCCGCCAGGCTGGCCTGCACTGGGACCGGAGCCGCCGACCGAGTTACCTGTGCCGGGGCTGTTGTCCTTCGGCGCTGGAGTGGTCTCGGCCTGCTGGTTGGTCGGGGCCGATGGCGGATCTGCAGTTGCGAGCTTCGCCGTACCGGGGGTGGTCGAGGGCAGCGCCGGCCGCGGAAGCGCGGGGGCCGTCTGCTTTGTCCTCTTCGTTAGGCGCGCGTGCGCCTGCGCGCGATGGAGAACCTCTGCGTGGTACGCCGCGAGAACTTGCTTGGAAACGGTTGCAGTGGCTTCGGCCAGCGGAGCGGCCGCGCCGCCTGCTGCGCCTCCGCCCTGTCCGTTTGCGTGCGCCTCGAAGACGACCTTCCTTGAAACCCGGTTGCCCCCGGTTGCGCCCGTCAGTTGGGAGAGCACGGGCAGCCCGACGGTCACCCAAAGCGCGGCCACGAGCGGCAGCGCGAACACGGCCGGCAAGAACCGGGTGCGTGCGCGCGGTGTCGCGCGTGGCGCGCGAATACGCCGTGGTCGTTGGATGTACGAGTGCCGCATCGTTCGTTCGGCCGCCGCAGGCCTCTGTTGGAGGCTAGGCCGAAGGTGCCACTCACGATTCCCCCAAGAGGGTGACTCGGCCTGGTTGCTCAGTCACTCGGATGGGGCAGTCCCCGGCATGTACGACCTGGCCGGGATACGCTCTCGCGCCGTGCCGACAGAACCAGATTCAACGGGCGCCAAGCTTCAGCGACTGGAAGACCTCCGCGAGCAGTCGCGCCATGCCGGTGGTGAGCATGCCGTCGCACGCCAGCGCGAACAAGGGAAGCTCCTTGCGCGCGAACGGGTGGAACGATTGCTCGATCCTGGCTCCTTTTTCGAACTTGACCGCTACGTCAGGCATCGTGAGTCGAGCTTCGGGATGCTGGAGCGGCGTCCGTACGGGGACGCGGTGGTCACGGGGTACGGAACGATCTTCGGCAGGAAGGTCTTCGTCTTCTCGCAGGACTTCACCGTCTTCGGCGGTTCGCTGAGCGAGGTCTTCGCCGAGAAGATCTGCAAGGTAATGGATCTCGCCCTGAAGTTCGGCTGTCCACTGATCGGGATCAACGACTCCGGCGGAGCCCGGATCCAGGAAGGCGTCGTCTCGCTCGCCGGCTACGCCGAGATCTTCTGGCGGAACGTCCAGTGTTCCGGCGTGATCCCGCAACTGAGCCTGATCATGGGCCCGTGCGCGGGAGGGGCCGTTTACTCACCGGCGATGACGGACTTCGTGTCGATGGTCGAAGGGTCGTCGTACATGTTCATCACTGGTCCCGATGTCGTGAAGACGGTGACCGGCGAGGAAGTCACCTTCGAGGAGCTCGGCGGCGCGGCCACGCACGCGTCGAAGTCCGGCGTCGCCCACTTCATCGCACCCGACGAAGAAGTGTGCCTCGAAGACGCCCGCTACCTGCTCTCGTTCCTGCCGCAGAACAACGTCGATCCGCCGCCGTATGCGGAGCCGTCGGATTCCGCGGGACGTGAGGACGCAGATCTCGACTCACTCATTCCCGACGATCCAGCGAAGCCGTATGACATGAAGGACGTGATCTCCCGCGTCGTCGACGACGGCGATTTTCTCGAGGTGCACGAACGATGGGCGGAGAACATCGTGTGCTGCTTCGCCCGGCTCAACGGCCATCCGGTCGGCGTTGTGGGCAATCAGCCCCGCGCGCTCGCCGGCGTGCTCGACATCGACTCGGCGACGAAGGCGGCGCGCTTCGTCCGAACCTGCGATGCGTTCAATATTCCGCTCGTCACGTTCGTCGACGTGCCCGGATTCCTTCCCGGTACGGCGCAGGAGTGGGGTGGCATCATCCGTCACGGCGCCAAGCTGCTCTACGCGTATTGCGAGGCGACCGTTCCGAAGCTGGCCGTGATCACCCGCAAGGCTTATGGGGGTGCCTACGACGTCATGAGCTCGAAGCACATCCGCTCCGACTTCAACTTCGCCTGGCCGACCGCAGAGGTCGCGGTGATGGGCCCCGAGGGGGCGGTGAACATCGTGTTTCGAAAGGAGCTCGAGGACGCCCAGGATCCGGAGGCGCGGCGCGCCGAGCTGATCGAGGAGTACCGCGACCAGTTCGCGAACCCGTACTCGGCCGCCGAGCGAGGCTATGTCGACGACGTGATCGAGCCTCGGCGTACGCGGCCCATCTTGATCGATGCTCTCGAAGCATCGCTGACGAAGCGCGAGCGCCGCCCGGCCAGGAAGCACGGGAACATTCCGCTTTAGGAAGGTCGCGCTGTAGGGGTTTCACCCGCGTGATACTGGGCCCCACCGCTCCGCACCCAATTTCATCCTATTGCGAAAAAACGCACGTGTGGGCGACGGCTTTCGACCGAAAGTGAAAAGACTGGACCGCCCAATCGAGACCGGTCCACCGGCGCCTGGGCACGGCGCGACCGGGTCCCGGGACACGACCGGGGACCAGGTCCCCCCGCGCGACTCGCGGGTCCCGTTCAGCCGATAGGCGGCGAAGAGGCGACCATGTAGGCCTGGGGCCCGCTCAGTAGATCGACGGCCCGGAGAGGCCTAAACCGCTGCTGCTTGCTCGAGCTGCGGCGCGCCCTCGTCGTACTCTGCGCCGGCGAGTTCCGCGGCCAGCGCCTCGACCACCGACGGGTCGAACTGGGTGCCGGCGCACCCGACGATCTCCGCCAGCGCGTCGTCCGCCGAGCGGCGGCGCCGGTAGAGAGAGACCGAGGTCATTGCGTCATAGGCGTCGGCGACGAAGATGATCCGGGCGCCGAGTGGGATCTCAGTCCCCGCGAGACCGTCGGGATACCCGGTCCCGTCCCAGCGCTCGTGGTGATGGAGCACCCAGTCCGCGACCGGATCGATGCCGATGCTCTCCAGCATCTGAAAGCCGATCCGAGTGTGCCGCTGGAGGACGTTCCACTCCGGCGCCGTCAGCGCTGCCGGCTTGCGCAATACGTCTTCCGGCAGGGCGAGCTTGCCGATGTCGTGCAGGCTTGCCGCGAGTCGGGTGAGCTCGAGCTCTTCGCCGGAGAAGCCGATGCGTGAGGCCATCTGAACTGCAAGCTCGGCGACGCGTTGCGAATGATTCCCGGCGTAGACGTCTCGGCCGTCGACGGCTCTCGCGAGTCCGGCAGCGGCCTGCAGGCGCCCGGCAGAGTCGCTTGCCGAGGCGAGCCGTTTCAGCGCGGCAAGCTCGACGACGTCGGGGCGGTAGACGCGAACATGGTTCTTGCCGTACTCCTTCGCCCAGTAGAGCGCGCTGTCCACCAGTCGCAGCAGCTCCTGACGCTCTCGCGTGTGTTGAGGTGCCAACGCGATCCCCGCGCTTACGGTGATCGTTCCCATCTCGCCGAGATCGAGACTCGCCACTCGGCCGACGATCGACTCGGCCGCCGCCACCGATTCGGTCTCGCCATAGCCGGGCAGCAAGACGGCGAACTCATCGCCGCCGAGCCGGAAGGCCTCGCCCGACTGGCGTAGCCGCGTTGCGACTTGAGAGAGAACCCGATCGCCCGCCGGATGCCCGAAGCGGTCATTGATCCCTTTGAAGTCGTCGATGTCGACGAAACAGAGTGCTAGCGACCGACCGTCGTTCAGTGCGTCCTCGAACTCGTGGGCGAGGCGCTCGTGAAAGTGGCGGTGGTTTCCGAGCCCGGTCAGCGGATCCGTTAGGGCAAGCCGCGCGGCGCGCACCGCGCGCAGCAGCGCCCGCTGATAGAGCTGGATCGCGAGCAACGGCCCGGCGAGGGCCAGCGAGAGCCAGGGTGCCTGCTGCCAAACGACGACCAGCGTCAGCACACCTGAGCCCATCAGGGTGAACGGCACGATCGTCTTCGGGACACTCGAGCCGATCAAACCTCGCCACGAGCGCCGGTTCCCGCGGGCGACGACCGCCGTGATCAAGAGGACGTCGACGATGTACGCGACGTACGTGGCGACGACGACGCTGGCCACCGTGTGGGCCGGCGTTCCAGAGCCGATCGGCGCGATCGCGAGCCCGGCAATCGCTGCTATCAGCGCGAACGCGGCCGAGTTGTAGGCGATCCGAATCGGCGGTCTCCGTTCGATCAGCTGCATGACAGCCGGCGTTGCGAAGACGACGAGCACACCCGGCGCCCACCCGAAGAGGACGACGGTCGACAGTCCGAATACGAAGGCGAGTGAGACGCCGTTGGCGTCGAGGTCGTCGACGGGAACGAGAAACCGGTCGGCCACGAGCGATGCTCCAAGAAAGGCGGATAGTCCGGCGAGGACCGTGACGCCGGGTGTGGCCATTGCAAATGAGATCGCCGCAGCGACGACGGTGACCAGGCCGGCGGCGCAGACGGGAGCGACGACGGGATAGAGACTACGACGGGCGGGCGGCTCGCTCATCGTGCGGCGCTACCACTCGAGAAAGTTGGCGAGATCAACAAAGCCGAACGCGAGCGCGAATGCGAGCAACGCAGCCACGACCAGCAACAAGCGAAGACGCGGCTTCCATTGCAGCATGCGGGACCTCCCTCTCCTTCTATCGGACGAGGCGATTGTCTCTCTCGCCGAAGGCCGGGCCATCACCCGGACGGGGGAATCGGGGGGCTGTTGTTGCTACCCGGTCAGAGCGGCTTCGGCGAGCGGCCGGCGAGCCCACGCGAAACGCTGCTTGTACCAGCCCGAGAGCTGCGCGACCGCGACGCCGTAGCCCGAGGAGTGGATGAACCAGCCGTTGCCGAGGTAGATCCCTGTGTGGTCGACCTGGGCCGGCTTCGAGCTGGGGCCGGCCGCGCCCCAGAAGAGGACGTCGCCGGGCTTCAGATGGCTGAACGAGATCCGCTTCGTCGCCGGCACCTCGCCGCTCATCGCAAACGTTGTTCGACCCTTCAGCGTTTGGGCCAGCGCAGCGCCGCCGGGATAGGCCTGGAGCTTGTAGACGCGCCAAACGAAGCCCGAGCAGTCAAAGCCTCCGGGAGCTTGAACGCCGGCCGGTGCCTCGGCGTTCTCGCTGGTGCCAGCCCAGACGTAGGGGTAGCCGATGAAGCGAACGGCAGTTTTCAGGACGCGTGTCTGCCAGACAGAGAGAACCGGCAGCTGGAACGTCTGTGCGAGATCCTCGACCCTCGTGGTCTCCCAGCCGGTGAAGCGCAGAATCTGCGCGGCCGAGTACGCCGCTTCTGCTCGCGTCGCCGGCTGGCTCGGAAGCAGTTCGAGGGAGTCGAGCTGGGCCGGATGATTGGTCCGCAATCCGAGCAGGCGCGCGACGATTTCCGTGCCGAACCGGCTTGGTGGGGCGAGGCCGGCGGCGCGTGCCGCAGCCGCGAACTGGGCGGCGGCATCGGTCAGTCCGAGAGCTCGCACGAGCGTTGCGTCGAGCTGCGCCATCGTGACCGGCGCCGTCGACTGGGTGGTAAAGGTGGGTCCGTCGAGGGCGAGACCCGACACCAGCGCGGTCAGCGCGCCGGACGTGAGCGGGTCGTTCGGGTGAAAGGTCTGGACGCTCTTTGCCATCAGGCCGTGGGCGACGACGACCTTGATCTGAGGCTGGGCCCAAGAGGCAGGCTGCGCTCCGCCGTCGGTTCGGGCGGCGGCGGGCGCCGCGAGCACGGCGAAGACTGCGGTGATCGCAAGGATGCGGCTCATCCCGGGTTCGTATCGTCAGCGCGGGCGAAGGCCTTTAGTCTCCTTCCAGTGGATTTCCTCGTGTCGCCCGAACCGGATCCGGAAGAGCGGGAGGCCCTCGCGCTCGCTCTCGAACGCCTGCTCCCGGCGGCCGATGTGCCGCCGGCCTACGCGAGCCGGTGGCGGAGCGCCGGCATCGCCGAGAACCTCGGCGCCGACGAGGATCTCTAGCGCCCCAGGCACCAGCCCCAGGCGACGAGAATAAGCACGGGATGGCCCTGTTCTCGAAAGTCCTCGTCGCCAACCGAGGCGAGATTGCCGTCCGGATCTTCCGCACGCTGCGCGAGCTCGGGATCGGAGCCGTCGCCGTCTATTCGGAGGCCGATCGGGGCTCGCTTCACGTCGCTGCTGCTGACGAGGCTTACCTGATCGGGCCGGGTCCACCCGCAGAGAGCTACCTCAACCAGGAGAGACTGCTCGAGGCGGCTGCGCGCGCCGGCGCCGAGGCCGTTCACCCCGGCTACGGGTTTCTCGCCGAGAACGCCGGCTTCGCACGCGCCTGCGAAGCCGCCGGGCTCATCTGGATCGGGCCTCCGCCCGAGGCGATCGACGTGATGGGCTCCAAGACCGCGGCGCGTGAGGCCATGCAGGCAGCGGGTGTGCCGATCGTCCCGGGGACAACCGCGCCTGTGGGGTCCGTCGAAGAGGTCATCCGCCTCGGCGAGGAGCTCGGCTGGCCGATCGCGATCAAGGCAGAGGCCGGCGGTGGTGGGAAAGGCCTCAAGGTCGTGGCGGACTCCGGCGAAGCTGAGCGCGCCTACGAGTCCGCGCGCCGCGAGGGCGAGGCGTACTTCTCGAACGCCGCGGTCTACGTCGAGCGTTACCTCGAGAATCCGCGGCATGTCGAAGTCCAGATCCTCGCGGATGCTCACGGCAACGTCATCCACCTCGGCGAGCGCGACTGCACGATCCAACGCCGTCACCAGAAGCTCGTGGAGGAGACTCCCTCTCCGGCTGTCGGCGCGGAGCTGCGCGAGCGGATCGGCCAAATCGGCATCGCCGCTGCCCGGGCGGTCGGCTACCGCAGTGCCGGCACCCTTGAAGGGCTGCTCGACCGTGACGGCAACTACTTCTTCCTGGAGATGAACACGCGGATCCAGGTCGAGCACACGGTCACCGAGCTCGTCACAGGCCTCGACCTGGTGCGCGAGCAGGTTCTCATCGCGGCTGGGGAGCCGCTATGGCTGCGCCAGGACGACGTCCGGCTGACCGGGCACGCGATCGAGTGCCGGATCAACGCCGAGGACCCGTCGAACGGCTTTCTCCCCAGCCCCGGGCGGATCACGAGCTACCGGGAGCCGGGGGGGCCGGGAGTAAGGGTCGACTCGGGCGTTGCGGCGGGAAGCGAAGTCGTCGGCCTCTACGACCCTCTGATTGCGAAGCTCATCGTCCACGGCGTCGACCGCGAGCACGCCCGCCGGCGGATGCTGCGTGCGCTCGACGAGTATGAGATCCAGGGGATTACCACGCTGCTCGGCTTCCACCGCGCGCTCTTGCGGCGCGAGTGCTTCGCAGCAGGCGAGACCTGCGAGGGCGTGGTCGAGTCGAAGGAGCTGGCCCAGGAAGCGGATGAGTTGTCTCATGAGACAACAAGCGTAGCCACCTCGCCGGACGGCAGGCTTCGGGAGCGCGTCTCGAGCGTCGAGCTCGACGGCCGGCTCTACGAGGTGCGGGCTCTGATCCCCGAGCCGCCGTTTGCCGAGCTGGCCCGCCGCCGACGCGAGCGGACCGGCGGCGGGACGCACCACGGCGCCGCGAAGGATGCGGTCGTCACCCCGATGCAGGGCACGGTGCTGGCCGTCGAGGTCGTAGACGGCGACGAGGTCCGCGCCGGCCAGGTGATCTGCATCGTCGAGGCGATGAAGATGGAGAACGAGATCACGGCGCATCGCGACGGCGTGATCACCGACCTGTCGGTCGAGCCCGGCCAGGCCGTGACGACCGGGCAGGTCATCTGCGTCGTCTCTCAGGACGAGGACTAG
>JALYLK010000299.1 GCA_030774275.1 Actinomycetota bacterium | reverse complement strand
GCAACCGAGCGTCCGCCGAGCCGTTCAGCCTCTTCGTCGGTCAGGTCAAGCTCGCGCGCTCCCTTGCGAGCATCCGTAAAGGTAATTCGCACAGTGGCGCCTCTGCCGTCAGGGATCTCCTGACCGCTCTGATCTGAGACTCGAATCGTCTTTTTCGCCATGCCGCCTCCGAGTTGTCAGGTTGAAGGCCAAGAGGTTAACGCCTGGCGGGCTCAGGCTTCAGCCACCTCGGAAATAGAGGATCCTTGACCAGCCGTACCACCGAGGGGATACTTCTCCGCTCCAGGGCAGGCGGGGAACCCAAGGCAAAGGAGGAGGCAGATGAGACTGCGGTTGCTTCTGATTGTTGCGGCGGTTGCGGGGGGAGTCGCCTTCGCGCTGGGTGGGGCAGGCCCGGCGAACGCGACCTCGGGCTTTGGCTGCATCGCCCACCACCCGGCGTACGTCGAGAACGTCTTCGAGGTCCGGTACGCGGCCGGCTGCTCGGGACACGACGAGCCGGAGCTCGATCCGCTCTCGAGCGCCCCGGGCTCGGCGCGTGACTTGACCTGGACGGCCGTGCTTCCGTCGGATGGAGCGTTCAATGTGTCCGCGACCGGGCCTGCATTCTGGTTCGGTGGCACCGTCACCGACCCGAACAGCCTGTTCGGTCAGGCGTTCGTCGAGCTCCAGTTCTACCCGGACTCGATCGTCAACAACTGCACGCCCAACGGCGGCTTCGGCGTCAAGTACTCCCCGAATACCTACACGGCCTGTTCGCCGGTCTGGACGATCACGCAGACGGGAACCCCGGGCATCTTCCACGAGCCGGCCGGCTTCAACGCCCGGCTCAACGACGACACCGCCGGCGGGACGGGTCCGCTGATCATGAAGGCGGGCGACACGGTGACGGTCCACTGGTTCACGACATCCGCGAACGACGGCTTCCACGTCACTGTTCACGACCTCCGGACCGACCACTCCGGGACGATCGTGCTCAACCCGAAGAAGGACGGCCCGATGATGCCGGCCTTCGACACCCAGGAGATCGGAAACGCCCTCGGCTGGGGCATCGTGTACGACACGCCGAACTCTTTTGTCTGGGAGATCGGTCACACCTCGCCCTTCACCAGCCCGGCGGCACAGTTTTGCCTGCCCGGGGACCCGATCTGCCAGTCGTACAACGCGCCCGCCTGGGCGGGAACGTCGCCGATCCAGATCAAATCCGTCACGTTCGGAGACGGCTCGACCGCGCAACACTGGGCCGTCGTGAGCGACTACGGCGGCAAGGCCGAAATCAACCAGTACTGCGGCGCGGCCAACTATGGCTCGCCGTTCTGCATCTACCCGTGGTACTCGCTCGGTGCGACCGGGTTCCACTACGGGGTCGACTTCCCTGATACCACGGACAATTTCGGGCAAGCCGACCAGTTCCCGCAGACCCTCGAGTGCGGCGGACCATTCGGGGCGAACTCGACCTACTGCGCGAACACGATCAAGTAACGCTGACAACGCGAGGCCGGCCAAACGGCCGGTCTCGCGTTACTTCTATCTCTCGACCGCGTCCCGCCGTAGCTGAGCCTCGTACGGCCCTCGCCCGGTGACACACGCCGCGCCGCACCTTGCCCCGAACGCCAGCGCCTCGGCCGTTGTCCGCCCTTCCGCGAGCGCGAACGTCAGGCCTGCGGCGAAGGAGTCGCCCGCTCCGTACGTGTCGACCGGCGTCCCAGGGAGAGGCGCCGCCGCCCATTCGGTGGTGCTCCCGTCGACGGCGACGAGCGAGCCTCCCGCCGAGCCGGCCGTTCGGACGATGAGCGCCGGCGCCGGCTCGATCTCCCCCACCGAGTAGCGCTCCCCCTCGTCCTTCGTGCTCGACACGAGTACGTCGAGCTGAACGCCGGCCGCCGCAAGCGTGGCTTTCGCGCGCACGCTGGCAACGAGCATTCGCGCGGCACGCGCCGCGCGCAAGGCCCCCGTGTCGCCGGCCGTGAAGTAGACGCCGTCGTACTCGGCGAGCTCCTGCCAGGGAAGCGCCTCGTCGCCGGACGGGCCGAGCCGATCGCCGATGACCGTGATCGTCCGCTCTCCGTCGGAGTCGACATGAACGAGCGCCCGCCGCTGCGGCTCGGAACGCCGGGACGCCTCGACCCGAACGCCGAGCTCCTCGAGCTCGCGCTTGGCCCGATGGCCGAGCTCGTCGTCCCCGAGTGCGGTCACGAAGAGGCAGTCCCCGCCGAGCCGGGCCAGTTGGACCGCGGCGACCGCCCCGCCCCCGCCGGGCTCCTCCCAGGCGTCGCTTGCGTGCACGATCTCCCCCGCCGCGGGAAGCCGCTCCACGCGAGCGAACTCGATCCATTCCACATGCCCCACGACGGCAACCCGCATGAGCAGCGATTCTCCCACCCATTGCTCCCAGGACTTGGAGCAAGCACAATGAATAGGCAACTCGCATCGCCCCCTCTTCGCCTGGAGGCAATCCAGTGGCCAAAAAGGTCTTGAGTTCCACCGCTCCGAGCACCGAGTCGAACGGCGGCACGCAGCAGGACGGATCGGCATCGCGCGGCGCGCTCGTCGCCGACATCATCATCGCGAACGCCCCAGATCCGGTGTTCGTCTCCGACCTGGAGGGGAAGATCCTCCAGGCGAACGACGCTGTCTCCGAGCTCCTTGGCTTCCGCAAGGACGAGGTCGTCGAGCAGTCGCTCTCGCGCTTCATCAGCGCGGAAGAGACTCAGGAGTTCACAGCCGCCCTGCGCGAGGTCGTGGAGCGAGGCGTCACCCGGGACGCCGTCCTCAACCCCCGCTCTGCCGCCGGCGAGGTGATCCCGACGACCTTGAACGCCTCGGCCCTGCGCGACGCGGAAGGCAACGTGATCGGCGCGATCGGGATCCTCCGTGACATGCGCGAGCTGGACAAGGCCCGCGCCTTCGCCCAGCGGCTGATCGACGATGCCCCCGACCCCGTGTTCGTCTCCGACCTCGAGGGCAAAATCATCCAGGCCAACGACGCCGTCTCGCAGTTGCTCGGCTTTCGCCAGGACGAGGTCGTCGAGCAGTCGCTCTCGCGGTTCATCAGCCCCGAGGAGACGCGTGAGTTCATGGCGGCGCTGGACGAGGTGGTGGAGCGAGGCGTGACCCGGAACGCGGTGCTGAACCCGCGCTCGGCGGCCGGCGAGGTGATTCCGACCAGCCTCAACGCCTCCGCCCTC